>JAAELZ010000173.1 GCA_024226105.1 Pseudomonadota bacterium
CAGGAACCATTCTCACACCTGGCAATGGCGATGACCCAGAACCCGACCAGGCTGGCAGAAGCCAACATGAAATTCTTTTCCAGTTCAATGCAGCTGTACAAGAATATGTCTGAGAATTATATGAGCATGTTGATGCCCGGTGCCGACGCAGAGGAAAAAACTCCGTCGGAGTCGTCGGTGATTGCTCCTGCTGCGGATGATCGTCGTTTCAGGCACGATGCCTGGGAACATCATCCGATTTTCAAGCACATTCGCGATACTTATTTGCTGACTTCTCAGTGGATGCGTGAACTGGTGATAGAAACGGATGGCCTGGATGAATCAACCGCAAAGAAAGTAGAGTTTTTCACCGAGCGGTACCTGGATGCCCTGTCACCGACAAATTTTGCCGCGACTAACCCCGCTGTAATGGAACGCCTGATCGAAACTAAGGGCGCAAGCCTGGTACACGGCATGAAAAACATGCTCGAAGATATCGAGGAAGGCGAAGGACAGCTTAAGATTCGTATGACCGACACCAGCGCATTTACCCTGGGTGAAAATATTGCGACTCTGGCGGGCAAAGTGGTATTTGAGAACCGCATGTTCCAGCTAATTCAGTACAACCCGACTACGCCGAGCGTATTCAAGAAACCGCTGCTGGTCGTGCCGCCCTGGATCAACAAATACTACATTCTTGATCTGCAACCAAAGAACTCCTACCTCAAGTGGCTGGTCGACCAGGGGCACACCGTGTTCGTTATGTCCTGGGTAAACCCTGACGAAACATACAAAGAGGTTGGATTTGACGAGTATGTTAAGGAAGGCATACTGGCGGCTGTGGAAGCGATCATTGCCGCGACGGGAGAAGAAAAGCTTAACGCAATCGGCTACTGCCTGGGTGGCACTTTGCTCGCGACTACCCTCGGTTACATGGCGGCCAATGGTGACCAACGAATTTCCAGTGCCACCTTCCTGGCCACCATGATCGACTTTGAAGAACCGGGCGACCTCGGCGTGTTCATCGGTGAAGAGGAAGTTTCTTCATTGGAGCACATGATGGATGAACGCGGCTATCTGGATGGAGGGGAAATGGCAGGCACCTTCAACCTGCTGCGTGCAAATGATCTGATATGGTCGTTTTACATCAACAATTACCTGATGGGTAATGATGCACGGCCGTTTGACCTGCTCTACTGGAACTCGGATTCGACCCGTATGCCGGCCTGTATGCACAGCTTCTACCTGCGCAATATGTATATGCAGAACCTGCTGCGTGAACACGGTGGGCTGGAAATAGACGGTACGCCGATTGACCTGGCCAAAGTCACGATTCCGGTCTGTTTTGTTTCAGCCAGTGATGATCATATCGCACCCTGGAAATCTACCTATGCAGGTGTCAAGCTGTTCGGCGGTTCCAGGCGCTTTATCCTGGGCGGCTCGGGCCATATCGCAGGTATTGTCAATCCACCTGAGGCTAATAAGTATGAATATCGCGTCACAAGTCGACCACCGGCGGATCCGGAAAAATGGGCTGAAAAAGCCGAGGTACATGAAGGATCATGGTGGCCAGAGTGGCAACGATGGGTGAAAGGTAAATCCGGCAAGCAGGTGGATGTGCGTATGCCGGGCGATGCTGGCCTCGATACGATAGAAGACGCACCTGGCAGCTACGTAACCAAATAATCACTCGTCGCCCTGAAGGCCGATTCCGGCCTGCAGGGCTTATTGCTACCGATTCGACGCTGAACATTAACGGTGGCCAACCTGTTTTTTAATAGTCCCGGGTACTTTATACTCCAACTCTTGTTAATACTTTCGATATCGGAGCAGTACTTTGAGGACAATCAAAAAATACCCGAATAGACGACTCTACGATACTAAGGAAAGCAAATACATCACACTGGCGCGCGTCGCCGAACTCGCGAAGCAACAGGAACCGTTTAAGGTTATTGACACGGAAAGCAGCAAAGATCTCACGCGTAGTGTACTGCTGCAAATCGTTATGGAGCAGGAAGGGTCCGACCAGGCGATGTTTTCGGCTGATCTACTATCTGAATTGATTGGCTATTATGGCAATACTGTCCCAAGCCTGTTCAGCGAGTACATGCAAAACAGTCTCAAATCCTTTACCGAAGGACAGCACCAACTTTGCAATCAGTTCAATGCGGACTCTATGAAGGTCTTTCAAAAAATGGCTGATGACAACATGGAAGCATGGCGGTCGATACAGGATAATTTTCTCCAGATGGGCGGCCCTGATCTGGGAGACAAGGACGACAAAGACAGGAAATAGTTCGAACCCGGTTGGCAATCAAATACTGCGCAACCCTGGTAGACCGCTTTTAGGGAATTTAAATTCCCTGCAAGGTTTTTCACTGGCGAACCTCCAATTCTTAGCACTTTTTACTTGACTCTCGCTGAGATTTTGTTATTGTGCGATGCAGCAATTGTGCGATGCACAATTTTTAATTTTAACTATATGGGGTGTTTATGTCTGATCAAAAAATTGCGCTGGTTACGGGTGGTGTAGGCGGGATCGGTACGGCTGTTTGCCAATCATTGGTAAAACAGGGTGTTCGAGTTTTTGCAAACTATTATCCGGCGGAAGCTGAACAGGCCACAGCGTGGCAGGCGCAGCAGAAAGCAGCTGGTTACGACATTGAGATAATAGCGGCAGATGTGTCTTCGTACGAAGCATGCGAAGAAATGGTTGCCGCCATTGCTGAGCAAGCCGGTTTGGTCGATATACTCGTCAACGGAGCCGGCATTACGCGTGATTCATCCATGAAAAACATGGACAAAGACAGCTGGAACGCCGTGATCAATACCAATCTCAATAGCGTTTACAATGTCACCAAGCAGGTCTTTGAAGGGATGACCGCGCGGGGTACTGGTCGTATTATCAATATTTCTTCTGTAAACGGGCAACGTGGCCAGTTCGGGCAGGCAAACTATGCGAGTGCAAAAGCCGGTCTGCATGGCTTTACCATGTCTCTGGCACAGGAAGGCGCCGCCAAGGGCGTGACTGTCAACACAATTTCACCGGGATATATTTCGACCGCAATGACACAGGCCATTCCAGAGGATATCCGTGACAAGATCGTTGCCGGCATCCCGGCGAAGAAAATGGGCCAACCGGAAGACATTGCAAATGCAATCAGTTTCTTGTCAAGCGAATCTGCCAGCTACATAACCGGGGCGAACCTGCCTGTAAATGGCGGCCTGTTCATGAGCTTTTAAAGTGTTGGCAAATCAAACCCGGTGCCTGAGAGCCATCCAATCGGTGTCACGGGTGGTGTTCTGACCTTCAGATCGCTGTACGAATTGCAACGCATCTGCGGTCGGTACGGCCTGGTCAGTATGTGTATCGGTGTCGGTCAGGGCATCGCAGCAGCATTCGAACGCCTGTAAAGATTTTTATATCCTCCTCCTATTGCCCTGCCACGGTTTTTACCACGGCAGGTTTTTTCCTGTCGTCTTGATTAGTGCCAGATCACTCATTTGATAGGCCTCAATTCCTTCAGGTCGCAAACCGCACTTCCCCGCACAAGCTTTTGCTCTACTCTCCATTGTGTTGGTCGGTCTTATTCACCACAAAATGGTCCGACACAGATCGACCTTTTGGGTACCATGCAATACCACGGGGGTACGAATACCCCCTTCTGACATGGGCAGGTCGAGGTTTCCTGTCCGGCCCCCGCAACGCCTGCAATCATACCTTCGCTCCCCGAAGGATGTGACAGGATTCAGGCACCTGCCACATACAATAAGACAACTAGTACATATGCTGTCCACCATTGATAGACAAGGTAGAACCAGTGATGAAACCGGCATCATCCGACGCCAGAAACACGACGCCACGGGCGATCTCGTCGGCCTCGCCCAACCGGCCAACCGGTATTTTCGCGACGATCTTTTCCAGCACATTCTCAGGCACCGCACGGACCATTTCCGTCGCAATGTAACCCGGCGCTATAGCGTTCACCGTAATATTTTTTGCGGCGCCTTCCTGGGCCAGGGCTTTGGTAAATCCATGGATACCCGATTTGGCAGCAGCATAGTTGACCTGTCCATACTGTCCCGCCTGCCCATTTATCGAGCCAATATTGACAATACGCCCAAAGTTGCGTTCGCGCATTCCATCGATAACCGCGCGGCACATATTGAAGCAGGAAGCCAGGTTAGTCTGAATGACCTGGTCCCATTGTTCAAACGTCATTTTATGCATCGTTCCATCGCGAGTAATACCCGCATTGTTTATCAAAATTTCAATCGATCCAAGATCATTTTCGATCTGTCTTACTGTCTCCTGGCAGGCATCGAAATCTCCTACGTCGAACTTGTAAGTTGGTACACCACTTCTTTCAGTAAATAGTTTGGCCGCCTCGTCATTTCCCGCATATGTGGCAATAACATTACAACCGGCATCTTTTAACGCAAAACATATAGCCTCTCCGATACCACGGGTACCGCCTGTTACTACAGCTAATCTAGCCATGATTTTCTCCTGCTCAATAAATTTTAAACATTGCTACTTATTCGGTAAGTATTACTCTTACCATAAAAAACACAAAATATTTAGATATTCATCAGCAATACCAGTTGGATTGCTGCGTAAGGGTGGGAGTTTTCATCCTCGCTCGACACACATGGCGATACCCATGCCACCACCAATGCATAGGGTAACTAGGCCTTTTTGGGCATCACGTTTTTGCATTTCATGGAGCAGCGTTACCAGCACGCGTGTTCCCGAAGCGCCGATGGGATGCCCCAACGCGATAGCACCGCCATTCACGTTGACCTTATTTGTATCCCAACCCATATCCTTGTTGACCGCACAGGCCTGTGCGGCAAATGCTTCGTTTGCCTCGATAAGGTCGAGTTCTTCCACTTTCCAGCCGGCCTTTCTTAGAGCAAGTTGGCTGGCTGGCACCGGCCCCGAGCCCATTACAGCCGGGTCAACGCCAGCGCTGGCCCAGGAAGCAATGCGCGCCAATGGCGTTACGCCGCGCGATTGCGCTGTCGCTTCACTCATCAATACCGCGGCAGCCGCCCCATCGTTCAGTCCCGAGGCATTACCGGCAGTCACCGAACCATCGCGCTGGAAGGCGGGTCGAAGTTTACTCAGCGTCTCCAGCGTAGTGCCGTGCTTGGGGTGTTCGTCGGTATCGATCACGTTTTCACCCTTGCGGGTTTTCACCGTCACCGGCACAATCTCGTCAATAAATTTACCGGCTTTCTGCGCCGCCTCTGCCTTTTGCTGGGAAGCTGCCGCAAAGGCATCCTGCGCATCGCGCGAGATCTCCCACTGCGCCGCCACATTTTCCGCGGTGGCGCCCATATGGTAGTCATTGAAGGCATCCCACAGGCCATCCTTGATCATACTGTCAATAAACTCAAGCGATCCCATTTTCTGACCATTGCGCAGGTGGGCACAATGAGCCGACAAACTCATGCTCTCCTGGCCACCGGCAACGACAATGTCGCTATCTCCAGCCATAATTGCCTGCCTGCCCATGGCTACCGAACGCACACCGGAGCCGCATACCTGGTTAATGGTAACCGCTGTGCTTTCACTCGGGATACCGGCACCAATAGCAGCCTGCCTTGCCGGATTTTGACCGGTTCCGGCGGCCAGCACCTGCCCCATGATCACTTCGGAAACCTCGTCGGATTCGACCCTGGCACGCCTCAGTGCCTCTTCGATGGCTATTTTCCCAAGTTCGCTTGCGGGTAGTGAAGCAAGGCCGCCGTTAAAAGCACCCACCGCCGTGCGTACCGCACTGGTAATGACTACATCAGTATTGTTACTCATAATTTTTTCTCTCCAGGTTATATATGTTCATGTTTACTGTATGAAATTCAGTGTAATAGTATGATTTAAAATCGAATATCGAAACTTTAGTTAGCATTCCCTTCGGAAATCAGGATGACGTGTAGATCCCGCGGCCCATGGGCACCAATCTGCAGTGTCTGCTCCACGTCTGCCGTCTTTGAAGGGCCGGTAATAAAATTGACGCTTCGCGGTATCTCCCCCAGAACGCGCAACTTCATCCAGACATCTTCGATATGGGAGACAAGCTGATCCTTGCTAATCACAACGATATGCACGTCCGGTAAAAAGTTGAGTGTGGTGGGGCTATGATCGCTGGAAAGCAGTACTACGCTGCCAGTTTCCGCTACCGCACAAAAAGCAGGTGTTACACTGACCAGATGCTCACCTCGTGTATTGCCAAAACTGACATGCAGTTCTTCTCCCCAGCTCATTTCCTGTAATTTCGGGGCCACGCGGATGTTTGTTGTCAGCCCGCGAGCCTGCAAATAGCGGCTAATCACAGCGGATGCCTCGTCTGGTTTATCAATTTTTTCGAGGGAACCGCCACCCAGCGCCAGCTTTTGCTCAAAGCTCTCGATCAGGCTGCCAGTGAGCGCTGGGCGGATCATTGCCGGAGGTTGCTCGATACGTTGATCCAGTTCAGCCTGCCACTCACCCTCTCGCACATCGGATACAGCGTCTCTAACTTTGGCCAATATGTGATTTCTTGCTGCCCTCATACTCATTTCCCTCCCCGTTGTCGTCGCCATGCATTGTGGAACGTCTCTCCCTGCGGTGCAGGCAGATCACGCGTATCTGTCCAGCTAGCAGCCAGGGGTAAACTACGAAAACGTCCCTTACGGCGCCCTATTACACCCATTATTTTCATACCCACCGCGGTAAGCGACTGGTAAATCTTTGGTCGCTTGGCTAAAAAGCCCCAAGCGGCCAGGGCGTAACCCGCCATCTTCGGAACCAGCCGGGCTTCAAATTGCCGACGGCGATGCTCGCGTAACAGGTCCGGCAAGCGGATTTTCATCGGGCAGACACTGGCACAACGGCCATTGAGAGTGCAGGCACTAGCCAGGTCACCCGCTTCCTCAAGGCCGAGAAAGTTGGGGGTCAATACCGAACCCATGGGGCCGGGGTAGACCCAACCATAGCTGTGACCACCGATGGCACCGTATACAGGGCAATGGTTCATGCAGGCACCGCAACGGATACAACGCAGCATTTCACGAAATTCGCCAGCCAACATTTTGCTGCGGCCATTGTCCACCAGCACCACATGGTACTCCTCCGGCCCGTCTGTGTCGGTAGCACGGCGTGGTCCGGTACTAAAGGTGGTGTAACTGGTGATTTCCTGCCCGGTGGCGCTGCGTGCCAACAGGCGAAGCAGTGCACTGGCATCATCCAGCGTCGGTACCACCTTGTCGATGCTGGCGGTAACGATATGCACACGCGGCAGGGTACACGAAAGGTCACCGTTTCCTTCGTTAGTAACGATGATATTGGAGCCTGTCTCGGCGACCAGGAAATTAGCACCGGTAATGCCCACATCCGCTTCCAGATAACGCGAACGCAACACCTGGCGCGCCTCGTTAACCAAATCGGGTACCGTATCGAGTTTCTTGTCGTAGCCAAGTTCCTGATGGGCGTTATAAAACAGATCGGAGATTTGCGCCTTGGTCTTGTGGATAGCTGGTGCGATGATGTGACTTGGGGACTCCTTAGCGAGTTGCAGAATGTACTCACCGAGATCGCTCTCGACTACATCCAGACCATCCCCCTCCAACGCTTCATTGAGAGCTATCTCCTCGCTGATCATGGATTTACCCTTAATGACCAGTTTCGCATCCACGCGCTTGCAGATATCACGCACGATTTTTTGTGCATCCTCCGACGTTTCGGCCCAATGCACCTTTCCACCGTGCTTTTCTACAGCCGCTTCGTAACGCTCCAGGTAATAATCCAGGTTAGACAGCACATGATTACGGAGCGTCTTGCCCTGTTCGCGCAGTTGCTCGAATTCGGGTAGTTGTTCAATCACCTCCGCACGCTTGCCAACAAAACCATCCTGGGCCCTGGCCAACGCCTGCCTGAGTTGTTCGTCGTTTACCGCACGTGCGGCATTTTGCTTGAAATCATGACTGTGCGATTCCACGCCTATTCCTCTCCGTCGCCGATGCCCGGCAAGTCGGTCATATCGGCCAGCACCTCAGCCACATGATAGACGCGCATATTTTTGTCCAGGCGCTTGAGCCGGCCACTCATATTAAGCAGACATCCCATATCACCGCCCAGCAACGTAGTAGCGCGGGTCTTTTCCATCCCGTCGACCTTGTCACTTACCAGGCGTGTGGAGATCTCCGGGTACTTGACACAGAAGGTACCGCCAAAACCGCAACAGTCTTCACTATTTTCCATTTCATCAATCGAAAGCCCCTCTACACTTGAGAGCAACTTGCGCGGCTGTTGCTTTATTCCCAGTTCACGCAAACCGGAGCAAGAATCATGGTACGTGGCGGTGCCGTCGTAGCTGGCACTGACCTCCTCAACACCCATGACGTCGGTGAGAAAGCTCAGCAATTCGTAACTGCGTGCCGATAGTTCCCTGATTCGCGCCAGCCACTTCGGATCGTCTTTGAACAGATCAGGATAATGAGTCTTGATGGTACCCATGCAGGAACCAGAAGCACCGACAACGTAGTCATAACCTTCGAAAGTCTCTGCCACCTGTTTGGCAATATCGCGACTGGTTGCGTAGTCGCCGTTGTTCATCGCCGGTTGGCCGCAACAGGTTTGTGCCTTCGGTACTTCTACCGTACAACCGGCTTTTTCGAGCAGTTTTACCGCTGCGAACCCCACGTTGGGCCGGTACAGATCTACCAGGCAGGTTACAAAAAGACCCACGCGTGGGTTGGCTATACTGTTGGAAGATGGCTTGTTGTTCACTGTCTGCTACCTTTGTCGCTTGGAGTTATTTTTTGCGGTTGATGTTGGTTATTTTGTTCGCTATTAAATATCTTCCGGCACCATCTTGATTGCCCCACAGGGGCACTCGGTGGCGCACATGGCACAGCCCTTGCAGTAGTCGTACTTGAATTCAAAACGCTTACCGGGACCAAGTTTAGTGACCGCGTTGTCCGGACAGACGCCATAACAGTTATCGCATTCGAAGCAGTTACCGCAGGACATGCAGCGGCGTGCCTCGAATAGCGCATTGCCCTCATCCAGATCGCCCACCACCTCGGCAAAACCAGATGAGCGCCTAAGCACGTCGAGCATTGGACGCAAGGTCCGTGGCGCATCAGAGTAATACCAGGTATTGAGTTTCTCAAAATCGACAATCTCGTGTTTAGCAGGCACTCTGAATTCCTGGCCACGCAAGTATGCATCGATACTACGTGCCGCCTTCTTGCCATGACCGATTGAAGTCGTTACCGTGCGTACCGACGGCACCATGTCTCCTCCCGCAAAAATGCCCTCAGCGCCGGTTTGCAAGTCAAAACCAACCTCGACAGAACCATTATTAATGTCGATGCCGTCGATACCTTCAAGTAGACTGGCGTCGATGTCCTGACCGAGCGCCTGAACGATAACGTCGGCTTCAATCGTTTCAAACTGGCCGGTAGGTTGTGGCCAACGGTCTTCGCCCACGACCATAATCTCCAGTGTAACCGTGTTCCCGGACACCTGTTTGATAGAACGCAGATTGAGTAGTTCGGCGCCTTCCTCGATGGCCTCGTGTACCTCAAATTCATGTGCAGGCATTTTCTCCCGAGATTCCAACACCACTACGGTGGTTTGGAGTGCACCCATGCGCACCGCGGTGCGGGCGACGTCCATCGCAGTGTTGCCCCCACCGTAGACCAGTACCCGGCCGCGCAGGCTGGTCGGGTTTTCGAGTTCGGTATCGCGCAACACAGCGACCGCGTCCAGCATCGGCAATTCACCTTGCACAGGAATTTCAATTCGCCTGGGCTTCTGGGCACCAATGCAGAGAAATACAGCATCGAAATTTCCCTCTTTCCTGGTGGAAGCAATATCGTCAATACGTGCTTCAAGCTTGATTTCTACCCCCATCGCCTCAATGCGTTCGATCTCGGCCTGCAGTTTTTCACGCGGCATGCGATATTTCGGTATGCCGTAACGGACCATACCCCCTGCCTTCGGAGACGCTTCGAAAATGGTCACTTCGTGGCCAAAACGACGCAGGTGGTATGCAGCCGACAGGCCGCCGGGGCCTGCTCCGATGATCATCACGCACTTGCCGCTGGGCTCACCCGCCACCATATTCCAGCCGTATTTGAGTGCCTGGTCGCCCAGGAAACGTTCAACCGAATTAATCCCTACCGCTTCGTCCAGCTGCACGCGATTGCATTCTCCCTCGCAAGGATGGTAGCAAACCCGACCCATGGTTGCGGGCAGCGGGTTGTCGTCCATAATCTGGCGCCAGGCAGCTTCGTAGTCTCCTTCCTCAGCATAGCCAAGCCAGGCTTGAATATTTTCCCCTGCCGGACAGGCATGATTACACGGTGGCAGGCGGTCGAGATATACCGGGCGCTCGGTCCGCCAGGTGCCGGTTTTATTTAACAGGCTGGTGCCCGCATCGAGTGTGACTGCGAACGGCTTCAGCTGTGTTATATCGTTACCATTCATTCGTTCTCACCTTCTCGTGCAAGCAAATCGAAACGCCTTATATTGCGATCTGCAATGACCTGTAATTCTTCAAGTTGATGGGCATTGGCGGGCTTGAATACATGAGCAAAGCGCCGCTGCAGTTTGAGATAATCATTTACCGGCACTTTGTGGCGAATCTTGGTCGCTGCAGTAATTTCACCATCTTCCGCCTCGATCAGTGGGTACAAGCCACACTCAACCGCCATGCGGGAAAGCTTAACGGTATCGCCAGGCTTTGAGCCCCAGCCGAGGGGGCAAGGCACGAAAACTTCAATATAGCGCGCACCACGAATTTGCATGGCCTTGTTAACCTTGTACTCCAGGTCGTGCAAATCATGTACCGATGCGGTTGCAACGTACGGAATATTATGCGCCATCGCGATTAACGGTACACTTTTGCCTGTACTGAATACATTGCCGGGCTCGTCCCCTACCGGCATGGTTGTGGCGGTGCGCGCCGCACCCGGAGTCGCACTGGAGCGCTGCACTCCGGTATTCATATAAGCCTGATTGTTATAACAGATGTAAAGCACATCATCATTGCGGTCAAACATGCCGGAAAGACAGCCAAAACCAATATCAGTCGTACCGCCGTCACCACCTTGCGCGATTACGCGTACGTCCTCACGCCCCTTGGCCTTCATCGCAGCTGCGATACCCGCACCGACGGCTGCTGCGTTACCAAAAAGTGAATGCACCCAGGGTATGGACCATGCAGTTTCAGGGTAAGGTGTGGTAAACACCTCCAGGCAACCGGTTGCATTTGCAGCAATGAGTTGATTATTAGTCGCTCGCATCGCTACATCGATAGCGACTCGGGCGCCCAGGGCTTCGCCACAGCCCTGACAGGCACGGTGCCCGGAGTCGAGTGAATTAGAGCGATCCATCGTGCCCTGGACGCTACGATGTTCTTTATCAAGCAGGCGGTTGCCCACAGTAAGTGTACCGGTCTGGTAAAACTTGACTTTTTGCTGGGTTTCGGGAACTTGTGTCATAATTCTGTCCTATATCGTTTTTGCGGCAGCGACCATGCCGACGTCATGAAGAATATTTTCTGCAATCGAGCCTGAGCAACGCTGAACTTTTTCGCGTTCCAGCTCTCGCTCGACAATGGCCATGTCGATGTCGTGAAAGTGAGGTTCTTCCAGTTCATCTACGACCCCCTTTTCAAACATACGACGCAGGCCAGCGCGGGTGATGGGGCGGCCTCCAAGACCACCGATTACCGAGTGCACGCTCTGCGGTGAATCCTGCAAGGCCATGCGAACGTTCATCGACACTATGCCGCCCATTCCAACCGCAAGACACTTTTCAAACACGATCACGCGTTTAGCGTCCTTAAGCGCTTCGCGCAGGGCCTCGCTCGGGAAGGGTCGAAATGAACGAATCGTTATTGCACCAATCGAGTGACCATCAGCACGCATACCGGCAAGCACTTCTTTCATCGTACCGATAACTGAACCCATGGTAATCACCACAGTTTCAGCACCTGCACTGTCGAATTGCTTAATCAGACCGCCTGAATCACGGCCGAAAATCGCTTCAAATTTGCTCACCTGCTGCGGAATTAGTTCCAGCGCATCGAGTTGCTTTTGATGGCTTAAAAATCGAACCTCGGTAAAGGCTTCAGGACCGACCATTGCCCCCATGGATAGCGGTGCCGCAGGGTCCAGCACCTGACGCGGTTCAAATGCCGGCAAGAATTCATCTACCTGCGTTTGATCCGGTATATCTACCTGTGAATATGAGTGGGTAAGAATAAATCCGTCCATGCAAACCATGACCGGCAGACTGAGTTCCTCTGCTAACCTGAAGGCCTGAATATGCACGTCTACTGCCTGTTGATTACTTTCTACAAACAGTTGCAACCAGCCTCCATCTCGTGCCGACATCGAGTCACCCCAGTCATTCCAGATGTTGATCGGTGCGCCGATCGCACGATTGCCTACGGTCATAACAATGGGCAGGCCCATGCCCGAAGCATTGTATACCGCTTCCATCATGTATAACATTCCCTGGCTTGAAGTCGCGGTATAGCTACGTGCACCCGCCGCCGATGAACCTATACAGGCGGACAGTGCGCCAAATTCAGATTCAACCAGCATGAACTCGCAATTTTCAATCGCACCAGCCTTTACCATGGTACCGAGGTCTTCGACTATATGCGTCTGAGGTGTGATGGGATAGGCGGAGATAACCTCCGGGCGACACAGGGCAACCGCTTCAGCGACTGCGTGTGAACCTTCGACTTGTTTTAACATTATTTATCCTCCTCCGGATCAGATGGTCGTTGCCGCTTCATGTGCGGCACGTGCCGCCTCTACATTCATTTCACCGACTTTGCCGGGGAATTTTTTCATAATCGCCGCACAGACCGAATCGATCTGCACCGTGTCACTCATTGCTGTGAAGGCACCTAACAATACGGTATTCGGCGTTGGGCGCTTGAGATGCTTCATCGCCAGATCAGTTGCCGCAACGGTGGCTACGTGGCCGGCCGGCAATTTCCCGGTTGCTTCCTCAATACCTAGTTCAGTCAGCGTCCTGGTGGTATTGATCAACACGTAACCGTCTTCGCGAAGACCGGCAAACACATCAATTGCCGAAAACAAGGTCGGGTCCTGCACGATCAATAGCGTCGGGTCCAGCACAGGTTCGCGCAGTTCGATTTCGCGATCGTCTATACGAACGTATGCGACGACAGGCGCGCCCATCCGCTCCGAGCCAAAACTTGGCACCGCTTGTGAGTGTTTGCCTTCTTCGAATGCAGCGTGTGACAGCATCTCTGCAGCCGAAACCACTCCCTGACCACCACGACCGTGTATACGTACTTGAAACATTATGTAATCCTCTGTTAATTCAGGCTGACATGGTGATATTTACTTTTCGTACACCGGAATAACCAATACTGGAATACGACTAAGTTGTGTAAGTGTTCGTGCCGTCGAACCGAGTAGATGCGCGCCGAACGAGGTATCGGTATGGGTGCCTACAATAATGAGGTCCACATCAAGACGTTCTGCTTCCTCTATGATTGTCTCAGCAGTCCTTCCCCTAAGCACAACGATATCCGAAAGCAATTCGCAGTTTTCTAGAGTCTCACCCATTTCATCTTCGCAAAACTGCACGAGTCGCCCGTGCATCTTATGCTCTACATGATGTAAACCGTCGCTGACAAATTTGTCCGCCTGATCTTTTGAAAGAGAAGCTTCGAGAGCATAGTGGATTTCCGAATGAATCGGTTCAAGCACATGTGTCGCCACGATTTTTGCACCGTGCTTTTGCGCAAGGCAGACGGCGTAGCGAAATACCGGGCGCATGTGGTCACCCATATCGGTGGCGTATAAAATTCTATTGATTTCAGGGATCACTTATTGTTCCTCTCTCATGGGTATTTGTTTTTATCGGTACTACTAGTCGTTTTCGGTTTGCTGCTCATGCCGGGCAACTTGCCTGGGATTATCGTTCGTGCATATGACAATCATCATCAGGCACGCTCCCGCGGATTAGTTTTCATAGACCAGGGCTGGTAGCCATGTCGATAACGAAGGAAATGCAATTACAATTGCCAGACCAATTAACTGGAGAATGATAAACGGGACCACCCCCTTATAGATGTCGGTCAATTTGACTTCAGGCGGGCAAACCCCTTTTAGATAAAACAGCGCAAAACCAACTGGTGGCGTTAAAAATGAGGTCTGTAAGGTAATTGCAACCAGTATTACAAACCATACGACTCTCGGCTCATCCACCACACCATAACCGTTGACGTCGAAATCCATATTAAGAATAACGGGAGCAAGGAGTGGCAACACGATCAGTGTGATCTCTATCCAGTCGAGTAGAAAGCCCAGCAAAAATACAATAAATAGAATTGCGAGCAATACGCCGTAAGGGCCAAACGGCAGGCTGGTCAAGCCTCGTTCTATCAATTCATCGCCGCCTAATTCGCGCAGAACCAGGGCGAACATGGTGGCGCCTATAAATATCATAAAGATATACGCAGTCGTTCTATAGGCATCCAGGCTGACACCTTTGAATACAGTAAAATTTAGTTTCTTGTTGTAAGCGGCTAATACTGTAGCGCCTAAGGCCCCGACACCACTCGCTTCAGTTGGAGTACAAATGCCGGCAAAAATTGAACCTAAAACGGCCAGTATCAAAAACAGTGGCGGAAGAATATTTTTAAGCACTGCTTTGATGATTTTCCACTCCAGATTCAAATCTCCTTCTGGCAAGGGCGCCATAGAGGGTTTTAGCGATGAAACAGTGAAAATATAGGCCAGATACAATCCACCCAGTATCAGCCCGGGGAACACCGCTCCCATAAATAAATCCCCTACTGATAGTGCAAGCTGGTCCGCCATGATGACCAACATAATACTGGGGGGTAACAGAATGCCCAACGTTCCGGCGCTACAGATCGTGCCTGTAGCCAGTACCTTGCTGTATCCCTGCTGCATCATGGCGGGCAAAGATAAGAGCCCTAATAGAACGACCGAGGCACCGATGATGCCCGTTGAGGCCGCAAGCAATATTCCAATAAGGGTGACGGTAATTGCCAGGCCACCCCTTACTTTTCCAAACAGATCCTGCATCGATAACATTAACCGTTCAGCCACGCCAGATTTATCTAACATCAGGCCCATAAAGATGAACATTGGTAACGCTACAAGCACCCAGTTCTCCATTAATGAGAATAGTCTCGATACCACTAAACCTAGAGTGTTCAGATCAAGCCCGGTAATTGTTCCAAGATAAATATCGGAGAAATAGCCGATAAACCCAAAAATTACACCAATACCGGCTAATACATATGCTACTGGTATTCCAGTAAATAAGAACGCGATGAAAGAGATAAACATCGCGATCACTAATATTTCATTGATTTCCATTATCTTTCTCTCCTGTTGGAAACCAACGCGTCAATGTTATGCAATAAGCGAGAAAGCACAGCAATCGCTAATAAGCTAAAACTAAGCGGTATTACAGCTTTGATTGCCCATCGAAACGGAAGCCCGAGTGGTGAATTGGACGACTCATTGACGCTATATGATGCAGAGACGTAGTCAACGCTGTTATATAAAACCACAAATAGAAAAGGCAGTGTAAATACTAAGGCTCCGAATATTTCCCACTTTCTAACTGTTCTTAGGCGTAACTTATCCGCAAGAATATCGACCCGGACCTGGCTATTGGTGATTTCAGCAAACGACAAACCAAACATCATACCAATGGCGTAGAGGTGCCATTGGATTTCTTCAAACACAATTAACCCATTGCTGAATCCATATCGTAATACAACATTCGTCAAAATTGCGATTATCAACAAACCATAGCTCCAACAGAAAATACGTGCAGTGAAATGAATGAATTTGTCTAAATTGGAAGCGACTTTAGCCACTTTTGTACTACTAATGCGCTCTGGCTGTCGCCGTTGATCAATTGACATTTACCTTCCTCTGCTTATAGTGGGTTATATATAAAATGTGGGCGACCTGATCGCCCACATCGGTCACTACACTACAGTTCAGAATGGTATTCTGAACCTCTAGAGTCTGCCGGGACTTAACATGTTTCGTTCAAAACAGCTAAGTCCGACAGACTCCTAGCTTTGATTTACTTACGAGGCAAGAAAGCATTTTTCTCCCAAAGAGAATAATCTGCTCTGAAGGCACTTAAATCAGCCCAGATCTTTGCAAAGTTCTCATCGTCTGCTTTTTGCTCTTCAACCACTTCATCCCATCTAGATTCAAAAGTAGCTAACATTTCATCCGACCAGTACAGGTTGGTCACACCGTTTTCGACATTTTCTCTCATAACAGGGGCTTGAATCGCTTCACCATTTGCAAGTGAATCCAATGTTGCTGCACGACATAAATGCGTAATAACTGCTTGCTGAGATTCACTCATACCCGACCACACGTCTTTATTTATGATCAGTTCCATCGCGGTTGCTTGCTGATGCCAACCAGGATAGTAGTTGAATTTCATGATCTTACTTAAGCCGATGCGCTTATCAATTGCAGGCATAGAAAACTCTGTTGCATCGATCGCACCCTTTTCAAGTGCTGGGAATATTTCCCCGCCAGGTAACCCGACAGTACTTACGCCGAGCTTCTCCATAACTTCCGCACCCAAACCAAAAAAGCGCATTTTCAGACCTTTCAGGTCTTCAGGAGAGTTAATTTCATTTTTAAACCAGCCCGAGGTTTCAGGCGCTATCACACCACAAATTTGTGTTTTAACGTTATAACCCGCACCATCATATAACTCCTGATGTAATTTTGCGCCATTGCCATACATAAACCATGCCATGTACTCCGGTGCTTCGGGCCCAAATGGAACCGCTGAAAATAGTCTTGCAGCAGGCATTTTTCCGCCCCAGTTTCCAGGTGTTGCATAACCTGCCTGTACTTTGCCAGATGAAACCGCATCCAATATCTCACCTGGCGCAATCAGTTTTTTAGGTTCGTACAATTTAACTTTTACTGTTCCACCACTTAGTATTTGCGCGTTATCTGCCACATATTTTGCTGGTGTGCCTAAACCCGGAAGGTGTGAGCCGTAATAAATGGGCATTTTCAACAATACAGGCTTATCCTTACTATAAGCAGGGGCAGAGGCCAGCACTGAAACCGCCAGGGCCGCAGAAACTATAAAGGGAATTTTGAACATTGATCTTACGTTTTTCATAATATTTAGATGTTTGGTTATTAAAGAAAGCCTCAAAGGAATCTAATCATTTTACATCCTCAGCTTTGAATAGTAGATTTCCTGAGTGAGCAAATAGTATCATTGGTTAATTGGTATTACCAGTCTAATTTGCACCTTTTCCCATAGTGAGTTTTTATCCTATTGTTTTAACGTATTTTTTAACCATATTTTTTACTAGTTATTTTTGGATCGTATGATTGGTATTTTTTTTGTACCATTTTTATGGTACTTTATAGTAACTTCGATTTTGTAATGTCTGGTACTGCGCAGGTCATCAGACAAGTCTAGAAAGCAGTGCTGCTTAATACCGTTCATCGGGACTATGTCGGCAGCTTATACATACGCACAAAGCAGGCAATATCAGTTCGAGTGCTTGTTGATATTATTAATATCTAACCTGTTATGATCAGGCACCTTATTTGACACCTTTCAACACCAAATAATCATATAAAGGCCATCATTACACGCAATGAAATTCCAAAAAATCAGATCTAAAACGCTTTCAGAAATTGTCGCCGAAGGAATCGAGCAAAGCATCTTAGAAGGTAAATTACTGGCTGGTAATAAGCTGCCTGCCGAACGCACATTAGCTACTCAATTTGATGTCTCTCGCCCATCTGTCAGAGAAGCCATTAACAAACTTCAAGCTAAGGGACTGGTTCGCAAAGTTCCCGGAGGGGGCAACTATATCGCGGATAATACGGGCGCTTCATTTTCTGATCCTCTGCTCGAGTTGATCTCAAGCAATGAAAATGCACCATTTCATATCCTTGAAATGAGGTTTGCTATCGAGGGCTTATCTGCTTATTTTGCAGCCGCTCGCGCCACCAGAGCCCAGAAAGAGAACATTCGCCAAAAATGGGCAATACTCAATGAAGCGCATTCGACAAAAATTAAAGATATTGAGGCCAAAGCAGATGTTGAGTTCCACATGGCTATTGCAGAAGCATCCAACAATCCTGTGATCGTACACTTGATGAGGAATTTGCTGAATATCCTGCAAATCAGTATCTATAGTTACTTTGAAGAAGCAGGCAAAGGACGGCGCGAACACTTACCTGCTGAACATGAGGAAATTATGCAACACATTGCCAATAGCAACTCTACCGCTGCACAAAAAGCAATGCAGACACATATTGCTGGAATCGAACACCGCTTGGCGAATACAAGGTTTGAAATAAATCAAGACCCTAATGAACTATATAGAAGTGATAACTTGAATAAGCTAGTTTGAACCAGTAATGCGAAGCATATTCTTACCAACCTTGAACACTGAATTTTGCCGAAGCGTAAACACTTTTACCTGGCTGTAGCCTGTCAGCACCCATTGGACAGTTTAATCTGATTGCATTAGAGACGGTTTTAGCTCATCGTTAACCCGGAGCCGACGGTCGACAACTACACTGCGCGAGTAGTCAGGCGCCCAGCAAATTGATCAGCCTAAAAGTGCCCGAAGATTTGCTCACCACCTTTAAAGTGAAAGCAGCACTTACAGATACCCGCTACCAAAACCAAAATAAAACAGCTTATGAGTGATTGGGTAAAAAGCTAACTGGTTTCAGCTACTCACCCCATATTGAAATTATGTTCTTTTCAGGCGAGCCTGATACATATTGTAAAATTGTAATTCTAACCCGGATATTTTATGAATCACACCGGCTAACCACCTTAAGTAATAAAAACCTCCATGACCATCGCCTCAATTTCTAACTTTAGAAAAACCCTGCATCAATTCCCTGAACTTTCTAATCAGGAAACCGCAACCGCACAAAGAGTTTTAGATCAATTTGCACATTTTCCACCGGATGAAATCCACCAGAACCTGGGCGGTACGGGCATCGCGTTTATCTACAATGGTAAAATACCAGGCCCCACAAGCCTGTTGCGTTGCGAACTTGATGCCGTGCCGGTCCAGGAAGCCAATACCTTTGGTCACCGTTCAGTGCATGATGGCATCTCACATAAATGCGGCCACGACGGCCATATGGCGATTATCACCGCTGTCGGCAAAAAGCTGGCGCAAAACAGGCCACATAAAGGCCGGGTTATATTGCTGTTTCAGCCAGCTGAAGAAACGGGTGCGGGGGCGCTCGCGGTGATTGAAGATAAAATATTCAAGTTGATCCAGGCAGACTTTGCCTTCGCCCTACATAATATTCCCGGCCATCCCCTGGGCGAAGTCTTTGTTAAACCCGGTAGTTTTAATTGTGCTTCGCGCGGTATGAGCATAAAACTGTATGGCAAAACCTCCCACGCTGCTCATCCGGACAATGGTCTCAGCCCTGCTCTGGCCATGAGCAAAATTATTCAGCTTTTACCCAAAATTCCTGAACAGATAGACGAATTTAGCTTAGTCACCGTGGTTGCTGCGACTCTGGGAACGCTCGATACTGCAGGAAATGCCGCCTTTGGAACCTCGCCCGGAGAAGCCAGCATAATGGCTACATTGCGGACAACCACTAATACTTCGATGGACAGCATGATGAAATATGCTTGCGAAATCGCCACACAGTGTGCAACTGAATTTGGCCTGAGCGTCAAATTTGAGTGGAGTGATATTTTTCATGCCTGCAGCAATACGCAGACTGGATACGAACATGTCGCAGCCGCCTGCCAGGAACTAAACTTAGCCTGCACAACGCTCACCGAAGCGTATCGTTGGTCAGAAGACTTCGGAAAATTACTGGATACGTCCAAAGAAGGTGCTATGTTCACCCTGGGTGCAGGCTTAGACTCACCGCAACTGCACAATCCCGACTACGATTTCCCGGATTCGCTCATTACAGTAGGTCGCGATATTTTTCTCCAGATTATTCGGGGAATTAATGGGATAAAGTAAGCGTTTGGCGTCACACATCGCCTCGGGAATGCCATGCCCCCGAAATTAGAGGCTCATAAGCTAATTTACGCTATCCGCTTCATGTGCAACCCAAATTTTCAATGGTGCTCATAGAGCAGGCCCTTCGCCCATTTCCTGTTGCTCTTCTGGGGTGGGTGTATGTTTAAAGCGCAAGCACTCATACATTTCTTTTTTTCCCAAGGTTCTGTAATTCGACACTATTGATCAGCAAAACAGGTTCTTTAGTGTCCCGGGTTCAGCCATATCTTAGTCCCGGTACTGCGGCTCCTCGTCATCAAGCACCGCGCGAATAGCCGACAGGTGTTTGTCGGCAAAATTCGGATAGTCCTCCCATTGCCGCGCTGTTTTCTCAGCGACTTCATGGGAAGCAATATTCAACTCCTGCCCTGAGGCAAGCGCAGTCATGTAAATCCTGGCGGCCTGTTCGTAATAGTAGATGCTATCGAATGCCTGAGCGATGCTCGCGCCGACGGTCAGAATTCCGTGCTGGCCCATCATCAGGGTCGATTTGTCGCCAAGAACGCCAGCCAGCCTTATGGCTTCGTCACCCAGACCCATCCCGTCAAACCCTGTATCAATCGCAACCCGGTTGTAAAACCGCATCGTATTCTGGTCAATTGGCGGCATTCCTGGATCCTTCAGGCAGGACAATGCCGTAGCGTATTTGGAATGCACATGCAGAATGACGCGCGCGTGGGGAACCGAGCGATGCATCGCGCCGTGAATGGCCCAGGCAGTCGCATCCACTTTTTTTCCGATATCATCCATTTCAGCCCTGGCATCAAGCAGCAAAAGATCGCTGGCCCGCATCTTTGACCAATGAACGCCATAGGGATTCATCAAAAACTGGGTACCATCATCGCTCACAGCTACGCTGTAATGGTTAGCAATACTCTCATGCATATCCAGTCGGGCGGTCCAGCGTAAAACAGCAGCCAGATCCCGGCGGGTTTCTAAATGTTCCATTGTGATCCTCGGCTTAGAAGCAGTGATTTTAATCGTACTATAAAGGCTTGCCAGCAAAATGCATATCAACTGGATTTATAGCTTGGGGCCTCAGTATAAGTGCTGAAGTCTCCAATTGTTAGAATTATGAAAACGGATTCAATAACTTCACACCGGTCCCGGTAAAATCGCTCACGTTCCGGGTGACCAGCGTCAGGCCGTAAATCAAGAATTGGCCGGGTGGCTTCTGGGTGAAATTGTAAACCGTATGTGGTCGAGCCAACCCGGCAGGCCTGGTTCGGGAAGAGCTCAAACTAAGTCAGGGTAGTTTGGCTTCAATTATGGTCTGAAAATTTCGAATGAATCAAAAGGTGAAGGGGCGTCTATTCTGTTTAGTAATTGGAGCCAATACGCAGAGCATCATACAGCGCAGCATGGATATTTCTGCTGGAGACTGCATCTCCAATGCGAACCAGATCAAAACTGCCTTTTGAGTTATTACCGACAGGCGAGTTATGATCAGGCAGTTTCAAGATACCATCGGCTAATGCATTGATATCAATTTCCCCATTGTTTCTCGATTGCGGTTTTAGCGCCTCGTATATCTCAAGGTTGGCTCTGGTACCATTTTCTACTACAACGTGATCGACTGTTTTCCTCAGGTTTTGTTTAGTGAGAACATTTTGCAGCGTGACGTGGTATTGATCGGCCTCTTTCTCGATTTCGACTAAATCCAGATTGGTGAAAAATGTTACGCCTGCCTGGTATAAATCCCGATGTACTACCGATGAGTTGGTGGGGCCCAGTTCATGCAATGTACCTCTATCAGGCGTGACAAACAGGACTTGAGCACCTGAACTGGCTAA
>JAAELZ010000174.1 GCA_024226105.1 Pseudomonadota bacterium
CGCCGGATAGGCCTCCTGCAGACGCCGATGGAATTCCAGGTGTGGCCGATCGAACGGGAACCCCAACCCATGGCCCGCGCTGCTGTATTCCAGTACCCATGATACCAACAGGTAGGCCGTTATCCGCTGATCAAGATCTTCGCTGCCGCATTGAATTGAGCGGTTGCTCAAATACCTTGCCAGGCTGTCGGAAAGCGGCGGGGCTTCATCAATGATCGATTTAAGCTGCTTTGCGCACTTTTTGAGTTTCGCCTGAACATTATAGGAACGCGTATAGCGGCGGATGGTGCGGTACTCGAAAGCGAACAGATCCTTGCCCAAGTCCCGCAGGAAATGGAAATGGCAGATAAAATCAGCAATGCCGGGGAACACCTGTTTGACGGACCTCAGGATGGCGTTCCCCATGTCATGGACGCAACCGATGGGCGTGCCATAATCCGATTTCAGCTGTTGCAGCAGTGGGACAATATATTGGCTGTCCTCCGTCGGCATCTTCCTGTTGCCCAACACGATATTGCTCAACCCGTCGATGCAGCTGAACAGATGCGGACTGTCGCCTTCACAGGTACCGTCCATGTGCAGGATATAGCCGCCGCTTACATCCATGTGGTGTTTTAGCGCTTCATGACACTCCCGATGGGCCAGCATCAGGTAAACAATAAAGCGTTTACCCAGGAAACTGATCTCATTCTCACAGATGACGACACTCCTGGCCGCCAGTTCGGAGCGGATCTGTGATTCGGTGCGGCAGCCGATAAACAATGCCCTGCCGACATGTTCAATCACGTCAAATCCGAATTTGCCGCCATGTGGCGTCAATGCGCGTAATTCCTCCGAACGATAAACCGCTTGGCAATGTTTGCACTGCTTTTGCGTTTCCACAGCCTGGAACTCGCCCACGTCAAGCGTGGCCACCGATTTGCGGACACTCTTGTGGACAAGCAGCCCGTCGGCGCAACCACTACACCGATCCTCCAAAGGGTGGAAATGCAATTGCGGCCTTTGTGGGAAAAGATGACAGGTGCTTAAGCCGTCCGCCAGACGATCAATCCTTGAGCGCAGCAGTTGTATCCTTTCATGATCGGTTTTTTTTAATGTCGTAGTAGGCCAGGACAGAAACCAGCTGCTGTTGTGGCACGGCGATCCCCCGCTTTTTCAATCGCGAACCCAACACGAATTCATCAATGGCGCGCCCGTCCCCCCAAATGATCTCGAGCAGGATATCGATGACGACGGACTCGGGCGGCAGGGCTATACCGGTAGCTTTTTCATCGAGTGCCTGTCTCTTTCGCCACTACGCCTGCGCCCGTGATGCCTCATGGCTCAGGTAAACGTATGACTGTCCGGGCGATGACTTGCGCCGGAGCATATCGGTCTTGATCAAATGGGTGAGCGCGTTTTGCACCTGGATGCGCAACAGAGTCTTCAATTCCTTGTGGGTCATGCCGGCGGATGAGCTCGAAACGACGGCCACCAGTGTGTTTTTGAGCGTCCCATATTTTGAAAAGGCGGCCTGATCATAAAACCACAGGCCGTCCCGATTGAATATAACGGTCGATTTAAGGGCGTGGTATTGACCGGCATGTGAATAGCTGGTGAATAGATCAACCTTTTGCAAATCCCGGAATAAACTGCTTCGTGGTCTGTTTGCAAGCGCATGTCGTAGCTGTGTGAGCGACAGGACGGTTTTTGACTGAAGCAGTTGTCGAATGTGGTCTGGATAAGAGGGGTGGCTGGCCATGTTGAGACAATTATGTATGATAGGCTATTATCATACATAATAGTCCCATATTGGCGGGCAAAAAGCCATAGTTCACCGTCGTAACTCATTGATTGTTGGTTGTTGGGGGACAGGACTACGGAAAAAGGGTGAGACTATTGTGGTGTGCGATAATCAGAATATCGTTTTATTTCATATGGATACAGCTATTGCAACCGTCTTTTGTTACCATAGCTGTTTGGTATGACGGTTATCCATTTTCTGTCTCCCTCTCCTTACCGTCCGAGCAGGTTGTGTTCGTCATTCTTGGAACTGGCTTCGTATATCACGTACACCGGCTTGTCGCTTGTCAGGTAGCTACCGGCTGGGATGCGCGCGCCATTTGTAGTGTCCCCGAAATAGGCCTTGCCCGGATAGGTTCCATCAC
>JAAELZ010000175.1 GCA_024226105.1 Pseudomonadota bacterium
CCGGCAAAAGCCTATTGGTGCTCGCGGTTTCGGTATATTCTGGTGGATGAATATCAGGATACCAACGGTGCGCAATATGCGTTTATCAGGCGCCTGGCGGGGCAGGGCAATGGCCTGACTCTGGTGGGTGACGATGACCAGTCTATTTATGGCTGGCGGGGCGCGATGCCGGATAATATTGCGACTCTGGGAGATGATTTTGGCAATCTCGAAATTGTTAAACTGGAGCAGAATTATCGTTCTGCCGGGCGAATTCTGAAAATTGCCAATCAGCTTATACAGAACAACCCGCGTTTGTACGAAAAATCACTGTGGAGTGAGTTTGGTTTTGGTGACAAGATTCCGATCCTTGCCTGCAATGATGAGGTCCATGAGGCCGAACGGGTTGTGGCACAGATATTAAGGCAGCAGTTTGAGTACAAAGCGGAGTATAAAGAGTTCGCGATTCTTTACAGGGGTAATCATCAGGCGCGAATTCTGGAACAAAAGCTTCGTGAAATGCGTATTCCCTATCAGGTTAGTGGCGGGTTATCATTTTTTGACCGCGCCGAAATACGCGACATGCTGGCCTACCTTCGTCTGTTGACAAATCCTTCTGATGATCGTGCTTTCCTGCGTATCATCAATACACCCCGGCGTGGTATCGGTGCAAATACTCTGGAGAAGCTGGCGCAGTTTTCAGCGGGCCGTTCACTTAGTTTGTTTGACGGCGTGTTTGAAAATGAATTGCGGGATGTTGTCAAACCCAAAGCATTTGATACGCTTCGCCGGTTTTGTCAGCGACTTGTGGAGTTGTCAGAAGATGCTGAGCGGGGTGAAGCGGTGGAGGTGTTCAGGCAGTTACTGGATGAACTAACTTATCAGGATTGGCTTTTTGATAACAATGAAGAAGCGCAGGCCGAACGTAAATGGGAAAATATTGAAGAGTTGCTGGGCTGGATGAAATCAATCGTTGATGATTTGCCTGAGCAAAGTGCCGATGCCGATACCGGCCGCCTCAGTCAGGTAGTAAGCCAGATCATTCTGCGCGATATTCTCGATCGCCAGGCTCAGGACAAAGAGCAGGATCAGGTAAGTTTAATGACTTTGCACGCCGCGAAAGGTCTTGAGTTCAATTACGTAACCATTGTTGGCCTGGAAGAAGATATTTTGCCGCACAGGGTTTCGATCGATGAGCAGGGTATTGAAGAGGAGCGTCGATTGTTTTATGTCGGCATTACGCGCGCGATGAAAAATCTCACCTTGTCCTTCGCGGCAAAGCGCAGGCGTTATGGAGAGACAGTGCAATGCGAGCCCAGTCGCTTTCTGGAGGAACTGCCGCAGGACGAGCTGATCTGGGAAGGCAGGGGCAAAGAGGTGTCTGCTGAAAAACAACAAATGAACAAAAAGGCACAGCTGGCAAATATGCGGAGTATGCTGGGAGGGTAGTCACAGTAATTGAGGTTCCCTGAATCCGTGTCTTCCGGCGTAGACAAAGGTTAGAAAATAAAACCGCATGTGGCCTGCACAATTTTGCTAGCATAGGCTTATCTCAGCAACAAGGATGTGAAATGAGCCGCTACTCAAACCCGCACACCGGTCACAGGCAGCGCATGCGCGACCGCTTCGTACGCGAAGGCATGGAAAGTTTCGAGGATCATCAGGTTCTTGAAATGATATTGTTCTACGCTATTCCACGTGGAGATACCAATGAAATCGGGCACCGGTTGATCAAACGTTTCGGGCGTTTGTCGGCTGTGTTTGATGCGCGTATCAGTGATTTAAAGCAGGTTCCCGGTGTTGGTGAACAGGCGGCGGTGCTGATTCATACGCTGCCCGCCCTGATGCGCCGCTATCATAGTGATCGTATCGTGCGTGATGCGCCGATACTAAATTCCGCCAAAATGGTAAGCCGGTATTTGAAACCGTTGATGGCGGGGCGTAGCCGCGAGGTGTTTTTTGTGCTGTGTCTGGATAGCCGTTTACGGGTTAAGTTTCCTGCGCAGATCGCGCAGGGCACGGTTAAAGATGCTTATGTACACCCGAGAGTGGTGGTGGAAGCGGCGTTGGCGCATCACTCCAGTGCTGTTGTATTGGCGCATAATCATCCAAGCGGACATTTGTCCCCGTCGCGGGCAGATCATAATCTTACGCGTCAACTGGTAAATGCCCTGGGAATTCTCGATATCAATGTGCTGGATCACGTGATTATTGCCGATGACAAAAGCTATAGCTTCGCGGAGATGGGGGTATTACCAAAGCCGGAACACTGAGCTGGTTTAGAGCGGAAAACTGAGCTCTATGCTGGCGCCACCGAGCTCACTTTTAGCGGTAAGCAATTCTCCATCATAACTACGCACAATATTTTGTACAACGGCGAGACCAATCCCCTGGCCGGGCACCTGTTCATCGGCACGAACCCCTCGCTGCGTGATTTGCTGGGCCGATGCGAGTGAAAAGCCGGGGCCATCATCCTGTACTGTGATGGAGAGTCTCTGTGACGCTTTGTCCTGCTTGATTGCGCAGTCTACAGTAACCGTGGCTTTAGCCCATTTGTACGCATTGTCGCTTATATTGCCTATTATTTCGTACAAATCATCTTTATCACCCGGGAAAATAAGATTTTCATCACAGTTTATCCGGTGCTCGATGTTTTTTTCAGCATAGACCTTGTCCAGCGACAACAGGGTTTTATTCACGATCGGGTAAAGTGGAACCTGGTTTGCCCCCAGTGTGTTACGGCCAGCACTTGCTGCACGCTTAAGCTGGTAGTCAATGATGTCAGTCATCCTGGCGATTTGCTCATCAAGTTGCTGTGCTTGTTCCTGGCCTGATACCCCTTCCTGTTGCAGGCCGCGAATAACCGCAAGCGGGGTTTTGAGGCTATGCGCCAGGTCATCAAGGCCATGGCGGTAGCGCGCCAGTTGTTCGCGTTCATTGTGAATGAACTGGTTGATGCGCCGTGTCAAAAGGGCCAGTTCGGTCGGATAATTTCCGCTGATGTGATCGCTGGTGCCTTTTTCCATGGCGTCTATTTCGCTGACCACACGCTTCAGTGGACGTAACTCCTTGAGTAGTAGAACAAAATGCACCAGTAGAATAAGCAGGGAGCCTCCGCCGAGCCACTGGACAATGGTTTCTCTAAAGTGTTTAATTTGGGTCAGGTAGGCACGTTTACTCTCGATAACGACGAAGGTAAATATTTTGTCTTTGTTCCCGGTATCGCCCCATATTGAACCGAAACGATAGATGAAAGGTTGTTGGATGTCGCCCTTGTGTGCCTCAAAATCTATGGTCCCGGGTTTTATCGGCATAAGTAGGGGAAGATTCTCCCCAAGAGACGAAGGCGAGCGCCATTCGATAGAGCCGTTATCGCCAACGATCAGGGCGATTAGCCCGGACCTGGGGATTTTCATGTCGTCAGGAAGTAGATGCTGGGGGATGCTCAAATGCCCGGCTCTATCCAGAATGGCGGAGGTTAGCAGGGAATAGGTGAGATTCTGAAGATGCGTCTTGACGTTATTGCGAATGACGCGTTGAAAGGCGTTGTCCAGTGCGACGCCTGCGAGCAATAAGAAAACCAGGATAGTGCCGAATGTGGCAACCAGTATCCGGCGTCTAAGGGAATTAACTGCGAGAATTTTGCCCATTTGAGCTTACACGAGCGCCTATGGGCGCAGATCAATCTGTCACGTAACGGTATCCACGGCCACGCAGCGTTTCAATCGGTTCAAGCGAACCATCAGGATCGAGTTTCTTGCGCAGGCGCCGAATGAATACCTCAATCACGTTACTATCCCGGTCAGTGTCTTCCTCATACAGGTGATCGGTCAATTCCATTTTGGAGATCACCTTGCCGGCATTAAGCATCAAATAATGTAACAGGCGGTATTCGTACGCGGTTAATTCCAGGGCTTCGCCATTTTTTAATACGTCCTGGGTTACGCTGTTAAGGCTGACATCGCCCACAGAAATCACAGGATCAGCCTGTCCGGCCGCACGACGTATCAAGGCTTTGACCCTGGCGGCGAGCTCTTCATAATGAAAGGGTTTGGCGAGATAGTCGTCTGCACCTGACTCCAGGCCTTCTACCTTATCCTGCCATTTATTGCGGGCGGTGAGGATAAGTACGGGGACATCTTTCCCCTGTTTGCGCAGTTGTTGAATCAGCTCAATGCCTGAAATTTTGGGTAAGCCTAGATCAACTATAGCCAGGTCAATCGGGTATTCTGCTGCGTAAAATAGCCCCTCTTCACCATCTATTGCGGTATCGACGGCATAACCATCCTGGCGGAGTCGGTTGGCGAGTTGATCGCGTAAAACCGGTTCGTCTTCGACTAGTAACAGGCGCATAATTAATTTGTATCAGTTGTGGTTTGATTAAACTGTTTGAGTTCCGGCTGATCCGGATCAATAATGATGACTTCAACACGGCCACGATTTTTGTTGAGTACCTTAAACCGGTACATGGTTTTTTGATCCTCTACCATGGGTTCTGCGGCGAGAATCCTCCATTGTGGCTGTTGGTTAATCTGGCGCGCGATATCATCCACGCTTGCTTGTGTGTGCAACTTCTCCTCAAGGGATGTTTCATCAGGTTCGAGTGCCAGGCTTTTGCCCGACAGGCCTGTTACCGAAAGCAGGAAAATGCCCGCCAGGCCTGCTGTTCGAAAAGAAGGGGTCATATCGGACATATGGGAGTTACGCGAAGGCTAAAAAGCATGCCCCTAATGTAATCGAATTTGTCTGAACCTGCCTTGAACAATTTACCCGATTTTGCTGCTTCATTGTTTGCCCGGTTTCGGTGATTGGCAGCACTTAAATAATTGAATTTGCGACAGGAGTAGCTTAATCAATACTGCCGCCGACTTCGACCAGCACCGAAATAGTGGAATCGTCGTGCTGCGAAGAAACAACCCGATGACCGTTAATTCGACACCAAGCGGGAATATCGTTTAGCGCACCCGGGTCACTGCAGACTACATTCAATAATTGGCCGCTGCGCATGGTTTTAATTTTATCCTGTGCCCGGATAACCGGCAGGGGGCACATCAGGTTGCGGGCATCGAGTTCTATTATGTCGCTCATATTACATTTCTCGTGTTAACGATGTTTATACCAGCCAGGACGCGGGAATCTGTTCCGGTGACATTGGCTTTACGTGCAGAGAGTAACCGCTTTGTTGCTGATCACTGTATTCAAATTCAACTTCGTCGGCATCCCGGCCCTGGCCGTAGCGCGCGGCGATTCCAGCGGCGAGTTCAATATCCTCTACGCTCAGATTTTCCCCCTCAATTAGCGTGACTGGCCCCGAATGAGAGCGCATTACCAGGTGTTTGAACTGTTTTCGATAGCCGCCCAGGTAACGGGTTTCGCCGCCATCGCGTGCGACAATCAATTTGAAATTTTCCCGGGGCCGGATATGCCGGCCAACCTTGAGCAAAATAATATCGTCCAGCGTGTAATCACGCGAAGGGCGATGTTGCCACATATCCTGTAATTTTGAAGAGTAGTTGGCATCGGTTAAAAAACAACAGCCTCCGGCGGGTTGGGCGTAATCCGAAAAGCCGAATTCTTTTGCCAGCGCCATTTGAGGCTTGCGGTTGCGGCCATGGAAATTGAGTAATTTCTCGCGGTTGACCCAGCCCTCGCGTTCAGGCAGCGTTTCAGGGAGATTGAGCGCGCAAAGCGGGCGTAGCAACAAATCCTGAATGCCCGATTCTTTTTGTACGATTGGCATGGTTTCCTTGCGCTGGGATTTAGGCCGTTGCCCGACCACCTCGCCGGTAATAATGAAATCAAAATTGTTTTCGATCATCCATTTATGCGCTTCCTTAACCATAAAAATTTTGCAATCCAGGCAGGGGTTGAGGTTAGCGCCATAGCCGTGTTTAGGGTTGAGTACCACATCTTTATACGGTTCAATAATGTCAATGATATTCAGCTTGATGCCCAGTTGCTCAGCTGTCCACAGCGCATTATTGCGTTTCTTTTCTTTCTTTTCCTGGTCTTTGTTGCGAATAGCGTGGGTATGGCCCTCAACACAAAAACCGGTGAAAAAATTGATGCCTTCAACATGGATGCCCTGTTCAAGCATGATTTTGGCCGCCAGCATGGAATCCAGCCCCCCGGAAATCAGGGCAACGGCTTTACGGGGAGTGTTCATGAATAAATGTCAAGTGTGCGATACAGGGCGCGAATATAGCATTTTACGGTGATCTATTCGTGCAGCAACATGATGGTAAGAGGAGATTTCTACGCAACGATTGGATAAAACACAGGGATCACGAAGATAAGAAGCCATTGCTGGCTCTGTGGCCTGTGTGTGAATTAATAGTGGCAGAGTAACGCATTATTTCGTCAAACAGCAAATCAGAGTACAATAGCGGCTAACCACGACTCGATTAAGATTATGATTTACGATCACCTGGATTTTGAAAAACCAATTGCTGAGCTTGAAGAGAAAATCGAAGAGCTCGAACGCGTCAGCGCAAAAGATAATGACGGGATTGATTTTTCAGCGGAAATCAGAAAACTTAAAACCAAGTGTCAGGAGAAGACTAAAGATATTTTCTCGCGCCTCAATGCTTCGCAAATTACACAGATTGCGCGCCATCCGGATCGTCCGTACACGCTCGATTATATTGCGCTGTTGATTGAGGACTTTCAGGAGTTACATGGCGATCGCCATTATTCTGATGATTCGGCGATTGTTGCCGGAATCGGTAAATTCAAGGGTAAACCGGTTGCGGTAATTGGCCATCAAAAAGGTCGCGATGCCAAAGAACGTACATTTCGCAACTGGGGGATGCCCCGGCCGGAAGGCTATCGTAAAGCACAACGTGTGATGGACATGGCTGAGCGGTTCAAATTGCCGTTGCTGACGTTTATTGATACACCGGGCGCCTACCCGGGTGTCGGTGCGGAAGAGCGTGGGCAGGCTGAGGCGATTGCCTATTCTATTGAAAAGCTGGCCGATCTTAAAACGCCGGTTGTATCGACCGTCATTGGTGAGGGTGGCTCCGGTGGTGCGTTGGCGATTGGTGTTTGCGACTACCTGGTGATGCTGGAGTTCTCGACCTATTCGGTGATCTCACCTGAAGGCTGTGCCGCAATTTTGTGGAAAAGCGGAGATAAGGCAAAAGAGGCCGCCGAGGCGATGGGAGTAACTACCACTCACTTGTCTGCGCATGGGCTGGTCGATTCGGTTATCAAGGAGCCGCTGGGCGGAGTGCATCGGGATATCGCTCCGGTAATCGATAGCCTGGAGGCCATTCTGGAAGCCCAGCTAAATCGTTTAAGTGCTCTGCCGGTGGAAGAGCTCCTGGAGAAACGATATCAGCGCTTGACCAGCTACGGGCAATTTACGGAAAAGTAAGTTTATGCTTGCGAAAGCCTTGCGGGAGGCTCTAAAAAGCCTCAGCCCGGGCGCGCGTATTTTTATCGCTTATAGCGGCGGGATTGATTCGCAGGTTCTGCTGCATGTTGCGTCACAATGGGCGTTGCAGGAAGGGGTTCAACTGACGGCTTTACACCTGAATCACGGATTGTCGCCGAACGCAGATGAGTGGCAGAACTTGTGTCAGCAACA
>JAAELZ010000176.1 GCA_024226105.1 Pseudomonadota bacterium
AAAATGTCAGATTCAATAAATTCACAACATTGGCCGTAGTTTTTCTCCGCCTGTTCTATCATCCCCGCCGACTTGTCCACCCCGACAACTATATTGCCTGTCTTCTCTGCGATAAGATTAGTCACATAACCCGTTCCGCAGGTTAAATCCACCACTTTATCACCTTGCTCAAGCTCCAGCAGCGATACCAGCTCCTCAGACCGATCCCGCATATGACTGGTCCACGCCTCATCATACCCCAAACTTATACGATCTTAGCTCGTATTCACCAACTCACCGGTTCGATTAGGCCGAAAAAGAAATAGATATGCTACCCGCCCAAGCATTCGAAAAGGATGTTTGCGATTTTTATTGAACATTCAATAATTAGTAAGCGTTCACTGAAATAATGCCGTTTTAAGTAAAAGTGTGTCTGTGTCCGATAACTATAACATGGACAAGGACGCATATATAAAGTCGTTGGAAGACAAAATCGAATCGTTGGAAAAACGTATCGAACAGATGCACAAACATGTTGAAAATCTCCAGCGGCGGTTGGGCATGAATTCGCAGAATTCCTCCAAGCCGCCCTCGTCTGATCCGCCGGGCACGGCTGTAGTCTTGCCGAAAAAACGGCGAAAGAAACGTGGCGCTCGCAAAGGCCATCCGCCGCATTTGCGCTCGTTGTTGCCGCCGGAGAAGGTTACCCAGCGTATCGAGTTGGTCCCGGAAGTCTGCCTTTGCGGCTGTGCCCATTTCAAAAAAACCTCCGACGAGCCGGTGCGGCATCAGTTGGTTGATTTGCCGCCCATCGAACCGGAGGTTACCGAATATATTCAGCCGGTCTATCGTTGTCAGGATTGCGGTGAGTTGGTGTATCAGTCGCTGCCGGATGAGATCAAACGGCGACACTTTGGTCCGGGAGTTCTGGCACTGGTGGGAATTCTGACCGGCTCGCTCAATACCAGCAAACGCAAGGCTCTGGCTTTGATTAACGAACTGTTCGGGGTGCCCATGAGTTTGGGTGGCCTTAGTGCGTGCGAAGAACAAATCGGCCAGGCTTTGGCACGTCCACATCAGGAATTGCTCGAACATATACAGCAGCAGCCCAGAGCCCATGCCGACGAAACCGGTTGGCGACGCGGCAATCGGAAAAAAGGTTGGCTCTGGACGTTGTGTTGCAACACGGCTGCGGTGTTTGTTGTTCAGGCCGGACGTGGACAAGTAGCAGCGAAAAAGTTGTTGGGAACGTTTGGCGGCGTTCTGCATAGCGATCGCTGGAGCGGTTATAATTGTTTTGGTGGTCGGCGGCAATTGTGCTGGGCGCATCTGAAACGCGACTTTAAGGCGTTGAGCGAAGCCAAAGGGCTCATGGGCCGAATCGGTGGTGAATTGTCCGATCTGACTCGGGAAATTCTGTCTTTGCGTAAGCGGGTGCGGGACGGTACGCTTTTGTGGCAGACGCTTCAGCGTCGGATGGAACCGCTGATGCAGCAGGTGGAAAACTTGCTGGAACAAGGCGCCGACAGCGGCGAGCCTTTGTCGGGCCAATGTCGCCGTATTTTCAATCAGCGGCATTACCTGTGGACGTTCGTGCAGGATGCGCAGGTTGAGCCGACGAATAATTTTGCCGAACGAACGATACGGCAGGCGGTATTGTGGCGTAAGGGCAGCTTTGGCACGCAGAGTGAACGCGGTGCAAGGTATGCGGAACGCATTCTCAGCGTGTGTACCACCTGCCGCCTGCAAGGGCGAAGTGTTATTGAATATTTGCGTGATGCGTGCAGTTGTCATTTAAGTGCTCTCGCCGCGCCGCCATTAATATATTTACCAAACCCTACAGCCAAAACTGCGTGAACGCTTACGTCTAATTTAATTTCTGACCAATAACCAATTTCGTCAAGCTTAATATTATCCATCCATCTAGCTCCTCATTTATATCGACCTTAGCTCAATATTTTCTGTATTACTTTCCAAAGTGATATTTGTTTTTATCCATATAGAGAAGTTGTTGCTGTCTGATAAATATTTTTCCCACTACAAAAAAATCTCTTCTCTTGAATAGTGTTTTTGAGCTGCCTTATTATAAGCCCTTATTCCCTATCCCGTCAATCCTGTTATTTTTCCGACTAAGTCCCGATCTGTCGAGCCCTTCCTGTCAAACATTGGATT
>JAAELZ010000177.1 GCA_024226105.1 Pseudomonadota bacterium
ATAATCTCTGCATGTTATTCACCCCAACCCAGGACAACGTAATCGCACTTGCCGGCCTGGCTCAGTCCGGCAAGCTGGTGACCCAGCTTGCGGCCGAACCCGGTCACGATGAAGCAGCTTTGCGCGCGTCGGCAGGTTCTCTGCTGGTCATGCATCCGGAGAGCATGGATGAGGTGTTCGGAGGTGCGCAGGGCGTCAGCCTGGGCCTGGAAACGATGGCCACGCTGTTAAAAGGAAAGGGTTTACAGTCAGTGTTGGCGAAAGAGCTGATACGTTACCTGATGTCGATGGACCAGTTAGCAGACCGTCTTAAACAATCTCCCTCCACGCAGGCCGTTATTGAAAAAGGCCTTTATGAGTTGAGCGCCAGTTTTTCATCCCTGTTAGAAGGTGGGCAAGCGGAAACGCAGGATGAATCACAGGCAGGCGAATACGAGGCATACTATGCGCGAATCGGTACCCTGTACCAGAAAAGCCTGAGCCAGCTTGCGCCGAAAATTATTGTCAGGGGTGCCAGGGGTTATTTGCAGGACGAGGAAAGCGTAGCGCGGGTTCGAACCGCGCTATTTGCGGGTGTGCGAGCCGCCTATTTGTGGCATCAGCAGGGTGTGAGGCGCTGGCATTTGATGTTCGCACGGCGAGCGTATGCCGAAATGGCCGGCCGTTTATTGACTAAACCGTTATAACAAGAGAGAAAAACGTGTCAGGAAATTCAATCGGAAAACTATTCGTCGTCACCAGCTTTGGTGAAAGTCATGGTGCAGCTATTGGGGCGGTGGTCGATGGTTGCCCGCCGGGACTGGACTTATCGGAAAGCGATCTTCAGCCTGATCTGGATCGGCGCAAACCCGGCCAGTCGAAATTTACCACGCAACGCAAGGAGCCCGATGAAGTAGAGATTCTATCGGGGGTATTTGAGGGTAAAACCACGGGCACGCCCATCGGTTTACTGATTCGCAACCAGGATCAGCGTTCCAAAGACTATGGAAACATCCAGCATCAGTTTCGTCCGGGGCATGCTGATTACACCTACCAGGCCAAATACGGTATCCGGGATTACCGTGGCGGCGGGCGCTCTTCTGCGCGTGAAACCGCGATGCGCGTAGCGGCGGGGGCGATTGCGAAAAAGTATTTAAAACAGCAACATGGTATGGAAATTCGCGCCTGTCTGGATCAGATGGGCAGCCTGAAAGTGCCCTTCAACAGTTGGGACGATGTGGAGGATAATGCCTTTTTCTGTGCGGATAAATCGTTTGTTACGCAATTGGAGGCCGAAATCCAGCGTTTGCGCAAGGCAGGGGATTCTGTCGGTGCCGGCCTTACTGTAGAAGCGACCAATATGCCCGTAGGCCTGGGTGAACCCGTTTTTGATCGCCTTGACGCAGAAATAGCGCATTCCCTGATGAGCATTAACGCGGCCAAGGGTGTTGAAATTGGTGCAGGTTTTCATTGTATTGAACAAGCCGGTACAAAACACCGCGATGAAATGTTTATGGATGGCGAAAAGGTTGCTTTCGATTCAAACAACGCCGGCGGTATTCTGGGCGGCATTTCCAGCGGGCAGAAGCTGCGTGCGCGCGTGGCGTTTAAACCGACCTCCAGCATCACCACGCCCGGTAAATCGGTAAATACGCAGGGTGAAGCGGTAGAAGTGGTCACCAAAGGCCGCCACGACCCCTGTGTGGGTATTCGGGCCGTTCCGATTGTTGAAGCAATGGTCGCCATCACGCTGATGGATCACGTACTGCGCCAGCGCGGGC
>JAAELZ010000178.1 GCA_024226105.1 Pseudomonadota bacterium
TAAACGTCAATATCTGTGGCCAGCGTAAAGCGACGATGATCGGCCATTTCCGTGCCACGGTCCCAGGTGAGTGATTTATACAGTTCCTTTGGTAAGGAACGAGCCTGCTTGATCAGTGTGTCAAATTGCATCCAAAATTGACCCAGTAATTGCACTGAATATTGAACCATATTTGTCTAGCTAATGCCTTGTGAATATACCTGGTGCATAATTTTGAGGTGGATCAGTTATTAGATGCAAATTCTTGTTAAAGTGGGTCAATCGAGCATGCAATTTAACAACCAAGGCAAGGATTGAGATTACTGGCGCAATTGAGTCCGTTTTGAAACGTCACAAAACCCTACCTGGCCGAGCAATCGGTTTAACCTACGTAAGAAACAGAAAAGGCAAGGCATACACCGTTCAGGGGTTTGAGTCCATGTGGCAACGAACCATGAAAAAGGCACTGGATGAGGAATTGATTAGTGAGCGCTTTAGATTCCACGACATTCGCGCTAAACACGCGACGGATAAAGACGAGAAGGAATTAAACGCGCAGATCGCGCTGGGACATACAGACGTTGCGACGACGAAAAAATATATTCGTCACCCACTGGGAAGAAAGGTAAAACCGCTTGATTCTCTGCCTGATATTGGCGCAGAATCGCCCGTCGTTTCCATTTCTTCCACCCACAAGTGATTTTCGGGTTGAAGGGTGGAAACTAACTGAGTTACAAGGGATTGTAATTCTTTGAAATAAATAAGGATTTTTCAGTGCTGGTGTAGCTCAGGTGGTAGAGCAACTGATTCGTAATCAGTAGGTCGGAGGTTCAAATCCTCTCTCCAGCACCATATTAATCAATAGGGCTCATCCCATCAGACACGGTTGAAATAGCTAAGTAATCCCCATCTCGTAATCTCGTAATGGTTGGGTAGGTCAGTTCCGGCCATCACGCCATGGCCAGGCGTTCCATCTCGTGGGCCGCGGGTTTGGGGTTAGGAATTACCTCGTTAAACTCTAACGATTGCTGTAAATATTATCATCCGGATCGTACAACATCGGCGTCCAGGCGAATACGCCACCCTTGCTAACGCACCCGCTGATTGCGAGGGCCAGAAGTATTATTGTAAGTGTCTTTTTCATTTCAGTTTCTGGTAGTCATTTTCGCGATCACAAGCATTGCCTGAATTAGCTCATTCATTTCACCTGGAGCGATTGATACTGCTGGTAAAAAACACAACAATAAGTACACAGATTTCGTATTGATCACTCCAGCACATACAGCCTAATCACTAATCCAATTATATTGGAATTATCATCAGGAATGCTAGAAATCTGTTCTAAAAGTAAGTGCCATTCGGATTAGCACCCTTTAAAACCCTTTCCGAGCAACAGTTTGTAACAAAGTGTAACTCTAATTGCATGCCATTTTAGCCTCGATTAAACTTCAATTAACTTTCCACAAAGGCATCAAAATGAGAGACACACACGAACAATTCAGCAGCTTAACGGTGAGCCTGCACTGGCTCATTGGCATCGGCATAATCATCATGCTTGCCTTTGGTGTTTACATCGAAGATTTACCCCGCAGCCCCGAAAAGGGTCAGTTGATCGGAATTCACAAGTCCTTCGGCATGCTGATTTTCCTGCTGGCACTGATACGCATCTTCTGGCGATATATTAACAAGTTCCCGATCCCGCTGAGTGAGATACAAGGCTGGCAGAAAACCCTGGCCAATCTGGCACACTGGGTATTGATTATCGGCACGGTAATGATGCCGGTCTCCGGAGTGATTATGTCAATTGGTGGAGGACATCCTGTCGGTATTTTTGGCCTGGAGTTGATTGCCGGCACCGGCGAAGAAAATAAAATTCTGGGAAAAATCGGCCATATCATGCACGGCCTTGGCGGTAGACTGTTTATCCTGTTTGTCATCCTGCATTTTGTCGGTGCCGTGAAACACCAAATTATCGACAAAGATGGCACGATGCAGCGTATGCTGGGAAAGCGGGTCGACAAAGACTAATTCGAAGTGGAAAATAGCGATTTTCTTTTCCCCGGGAGCCTGTCGGACTTAGCTGTTTTGGAGCAAAATTCATAAGATCGAATAAAATGAGTTTATCGATATTGGTGGATTTTGAACGAAACATGTTTAGTCCGACGGGCTCCTAGAACAACTGGCCGATGTATTTCTCCCGCGCAAGTCGCCATAGCACCACCAGAAAGGCGGTCAAAGGTATCGCGAGTATCATACCGAGTATTCCACCGAGCGCGGAACCCCAGAAGAAAATGGCGATAATAATGGTCAGGGGGTGCAGGCCGGTACGGTCCCCCATTATTCTCGGGGTTAAAACATAACCTTCTATCATCTGTACGATACTAAACACCACAATGATCCATAACAGCAACTCCCAGCCCCCCCCCAGTTGAAACCAGGCGGTTGGCAGGGTGATCGCCAGGCCCAGCATGCTGCCCAGATACGGAACGATATTTAAAAAGCCGAGCATTAAACCCAGCACCGCGCCATATTTCAATCCGGCGAGGCTGAACCCGATAGCAAACAAAATACCCTGTAACAGGGCAATCACAATCTGCCCGCGAAAAAAGGTCACCACCAGGTGCACGAACTCACTCAAGAGATAGATCAGGTCTTTCGCCGTTTCTTCTTTGAGGAAGGGGAAATTGCTTGCCGAGAGCGACTCGGGGCGCAGCGTTGGTATTAACAGGAAAAATATCAGGTACACCGGCGCAATAGCCCAGGACATTAAAGAAGCAATACCCGACGCGATGCCGCTACCCGCCGAGACCGCGCTGACCAGCAAATAATTCACAAAGTCCGCGGTTACGCCGCCGGGTTCTTGAACCGCTTTACTGATTTTTTCACCAAGCGTATTTTCTCTGAAAAAATGATCCAGTTCCGGGCGGCGTTCTTTCAGCCAGGCGACCAGGCGTTGCCATATTGACGGAAGCTGCTCAATAAGTTCGGCAATCTGATCAGCGATGATGCCACCAAAGAAAATCGTTATCAACGAAATGGGCAGCAACAAAGACAGAAAAACAACGATCAACGCAACCATGTCCGGTAACCCGGCTTTTAATTTTAACCAGTTAAACCAGGGCTCGAGCACCAATGCCAGAACTCCGGCAACCGCCAGGGGCAGGAATATGTGCGAAAATGCCCCCAGGAAACGTACGGAATAGACGAAAAACAAAACCAGCGCTGTAAGGACAACACCGGCAGCGAGTATGGTTACCCCGGCGGCTACGATACGCTGCTGTTGCGGGCTAAGATCAATATTCATGCTGTTTTATTCCTCTTTGCATCAGAGTTGCCCCCTGATAGGAAGTATCCTTAAAAAACCAGCTACAAATCTGTTCCAGAAACTGGTTTGGGGTTCTTTGGTTAATTTAATGGTCTTACCATCGTGTCTGTCGA
>JAAELZ010000179.1 GCA_024226105.1 Pseudomonadota bacterium
ATATGCGTCTGGCGGTAAGTGATGAGTCGGGCGTGTTGGCGAAAATTACTGAATTACTGGGTGAAAGTGATATCAGTATAGAAGCCTTTTTGCAAAATCCATCCCCGGCCGATGCGGATGAAGCGACGGTTGTGGTGCTCACCAAAGTAACACGTGAGGGTGATTTCAATATCGTTCTGGAGAAGATCAGGGAATTGCCCGCGGTAGTTCGTGATCCAGTCTGTTTCCGCGTTGAATCGCTGGCTTAATTTACACGCCTGATGCGGTATACTCGTCGGAGCAGGTTCATATTGAACAGGTCTTCTTATAGGCCATTACAGGTGAAATCATAGGTATATGGCGAAACAGGCAAAGCTTAGTAAAATTGTAGTATTCGCGATGTCCATGTTCTGGATATCGATGTTGCATGCGCAAAATAGTACGGTATCAGGCGAGGAAGTTTCATCAGCGCCTGATTCAATGACTCAAAATTCATCTATGGCGACGACGGTGAATTCACAAGTTGAGGCTGACAATGCGCTTGCGCAGCTGTTGGCACAATCCGGTGGAAACCCGTTTGACAGTACGCAGGGTGATCGCGAGCCAGGCGATTTAGAACCTGGGGGCGGGCAGGCTTCAGGCGTAACCTTTGACCCCGCTCAGGGAATAAAATTAAATTTTCAGGATGCCGATATTTCAGCCCTGGTGGCGCTGGTTGCTAAAGTCACGGGCGAGAATTTTATCGTTGATCCCCGGGTTAAAGGAAAAGTTACCCTGGTATCCGGCAGTTCGGTCCCGGTGGATACCCTGTATGACATTTTTCTGTCGGTGCTGGGCACCTACAATTTTGCGGCTCTGCCCTCCGGCGGGTTTACCAAAATCATACCGGCCAACCTGGTAAAACAAAACCCGACACCCACCATTACCGAGGGTGAGTTGCCGGTCAATGAACAGGAAATCACCTATATCGTGACCCTGGAACACGCCTCGGTGAACGAGATTTTGCCGATTTTACGCCCCCTGCTGCCCCCTACAGCCCATATCGCCCCGCATGCAGGCAGCAACACACTCATATTGACAGACCGGGCGAACAATATTCGTCGCGTCGTGTCGCTGATTGAACGCATCGACAAAGAACAGCAGGGGCAGGTAATCAGAGTGATTCAAATCGAACACGCCGATGCGAGTTCGCTGGCCCAGATTATTGGTCAAATGGCGGGTTCCTTAAACGCGGATGAAGCGGCGAAAGGCACGCCGGTTAAACAGACACTGGTACAGGTTGACGAGGGTTTAAATGCCTTAATTATTCGCGCGCCCGAGAAAGATTTCCCTGTTTTGCAAGCCCTGATTGCGGAGCTTGATGTTGAACGGGCGGAAGAAAGTAATGTACACGTCAAATTTCTTAAACACGCCGAGGCGGTTGACCTGGTGACCATTCTCAATGGCATCATTCAGGATAAAGTGGCCGAGGCCGAAGACGGTAAACCACTGGCGGCTAAAATTTCGGTCCAGGCTGATGAGGTTGGTAATTCACTAATCATTCGGGCCAAGCAGGATGTTTATGACGAAATGCTTGCGGTCATTGATGAACTGGACGTCAGGCGTTCACAAGTCTTTATTGAGGCGATAATTGCAGAGGTCCTGGAGCGGGATGGTGAAATTATAGGTGTTGACTGGGTTGGTTCGTTCAGGAATTCGTCCGGGCAGGAAATTACCAAGGCAGACCCGACATTTCAAGTGGAAGACAATGGGTTTAAGGTTGGCTTTGTCAATAAATACGTGCGTACGCTCAATGGCCTGGTGATGCCGGATTTGGGCATCGTCCTGACTGCGCTTCGCGAAGACAGCAATTCAAATGTGATTTCAACACCGAGCATGCTCACCCTGGATAATGAGGAAGCAGAAATTGTAGTCGGCCAGGAAGTGCCTTTTTTAACCGGTTCGTACGCCTCAACCGGCACAGATATTCCCAGTGCTAATCCTTTTTCGACCATTGAACGCAAAGAGGTGGGTTTAACCCTGCGCATTACACCGCAAATCAATGCCGGGGGCGCCATTCGGCTGGAAGTGGCACAGGAATTATCCAGGGTATCAGCTACGCAAGTGGAAGGTGCATCAGATCTTATAACGGATAAACGAACCATTGATACCACTGTGCTGGTGGATGATGGGCAAATCATCGTGCTCGGCGGTCTTATGCGCACGGATGAAAGTGATACCTACGAACGGGTTCCGATACTGGGTGATATACCCTATCTTGGGGCCGCGTTTCGCAAGAAATCCAAGAAGAAGGATAAAATCAACATGATGGTTTTTTTACGCCCGACCATCGTTCGCAGCCCGATAGATTTGAACAGGACGACGGATGAGCGTTATGAATATATGCGTACGCAAGAGGAGGAGAGCCTGCCTGATACGCGTTACCTGCTCAATCAACGACCGGGTGTTGCGCAAAGCAAACCCGAGCAGATTTCGCCCTTGCAGGCGTCATCGCCAGAATTAGAACAGGCCGTGGAAAGCCCCGATGAAGTACAGAGCGAGCGCTAACGGGCGCTGTATAGAATGAATGAGGCCGATAGCATCTCGTCCACCAATTCATCTGCTACTGCGGATACTGATTTGAATTCAGATGATGTCGCTCAAGCCGGGCTCACCGCTTCAGAGCGAGGAACAGATACCAGTTCCTTGAATTCAGTTGAGGACTGGCTGGGCATTTTAAGCAGCGATACCGTCTCGATTTTGCCGTATTCCTTCGCTAAACGACACAATGTGGTAACACTTTTTAGCGACGATGCCGGAGTTCATTTGCTGTGTATTGAACGGCCTCCGTTTGAGATTTATGCTGAATTGAAACGGCGAATCAAAGCACCCATGCTGTTTCACAAACTGGCTGAAAGCGAATTTGAAAGTGTGCTGCGTCAGTCTTATGAAAAAGGCCAGTCGATGGCGACCCAGATGGTCGATGATATTAGCGATGAAATTGACCTGAGTCTGCTCGCCTCTGAAATACAGACCTCGACCGATTTACTCGAAGCCGCCGATGATGCGCCGGTGGTTAAACTGATCAATACCTTGTTGACGCAGGCGATTCGTGAAAATGCCTCTGATATTCACCTTGAGGTATTCGAGAAACGATCTTTGGTACGTTTTCGCAGTGACGGCGTGCTCAAAGATGTGGTTGAACCCCGGCGTGAGTTGCACGGTGCCCTGGTATCGCGCCTCAAAGTTATGGCGGGGCTGGATATTGCTGAAAAGCGGCTCCCCCAGGACGGGCGAATTTCACTTCATATAGGTAATCGCCCGGTCGACGTGCGCGTATCATGCTTGCCAACACAGTATGGTGAACGCGTGGTGTTGCGTCTTCTGGACAAACATGGAGCGCGTTTAACGCTTGATAATCTTGGCATGAGCGCACAGATCAAAAAGGGCTTTGACGAGATGATTAAGTCGCCTCATGGCATTTTGCTGGTTACCGGCCCTACGGGTTCGGGTAAAACGACCACGCTGTATGCCGGCCTGGGCGAGATGGACAGGCAAAAATCAAACATCCTCACGGTAGAAGACCCGATTGAATACGACCTTGACGGAGTAGGGCAAATTCAGGTACGCCCCAAAATAGGTTTGACCTTTGCGCGTGGCCTGAGATCAATTCTGCGCCAGGATCCGGATGTCGTATTGATTGGTGAAATTCGTGATATTGAAACCGCTGAAATTGCAATTCAGGCAAGTTTAACCGGCCATCTGGTACTCTCTACCCTGCATACAAATACCGCGATCGGCGCAATGACGCGTCTGATTGATATGGGTGTCGAACCTTTTTTAATCGCCTCAAGTTTATTGGGTGTGATGTCGCAACGTCTGGTACGAACCCTTTGCGGGCATTGTAAAGAGGCTGTGAGCCCCGATGAGCTGGAAGCCGGGCAACTGGGTTTAAGTAATACCGATGCTATTACGATTTATGCGCCTGTCGGTTGCAAACACTGTGATCAAACAGGATTTCGTGGCCGTAAAGGTATTTATGAGCTGATTACCATTGATGAAGCGGTGCGCAAAATGATTCACGATTCAGAAAGTGAAGATGTAATGATTAATTATGTCCGCCGCAGCACGCCAAGCCTGTTTCAAAACGGGGTTGAACTGGTATTAAGCGGTGAGACTTCCTTGAGTGAAATTATACGGGTTACCCGGGATCAATAACCGTGGCTGCGTATGAATACCTCGCTTTAACGTCTGCGGGGAAAAAGCAAAAGGGGGTTTTGACCGGAGACAGTGCAAAAGCAATACGCGCACAACTGAGGGAATCAGGGCTGACACCGCTTGAGGTTGAGCCGGTGCA
>JAAELZ010000180.1 GCA_024226105.1 Pseudomonadota bacterium
AACCCGAATGCAGATGAGTCGGAGCAGAGCGTGGAGCTCGCACGTTCCACTGATGAGGAAAAGCAACGGCAGATTACGCATCTGAATGATTTTCATATGCGCCACCAGCCCGAAGCTGAGGCCGCCCTGGCGCGCGTGCAGCAGGCGGGGATCGCGGGCGAGAATATATTTAGCGAGTTGATGCATGCGGTGCGCGTGTGTTCGCTGGGTCAGTTGAGTGATGTGCTGTACGAGGCGGGAGGACAGTATCGCAGGAATATGTAGGCATCGGCAGGTGAAAAGGTGCCGCTTTGGCAGGGTGGATAAGCGTAGCGAATCCATCTTAAATGATAAAAAAAGGTAAAAAAATGACAATCAAAACAGTCGGCGTAATAGGCGCCGGAACAATGGGCAACGGTATCGCGCAGGTCTTTGCAGCGAGTGGTTTCCAGGTGATTATGCAGGATATCAGCGAAGAAGGGGTAAACCGTGGTGTGGCGACCATCGGCAGCAGCCTGGATCGTTTGATTAAAAGTGAAAAAATCAGCGAAGCGGAAAAAACTTCGACTCTGGAGCGTATTACGGCAACCACGGATTTAGGCAGTATGGCAAATGCCGACCTTGTGGTTGAGGCTGCCAGCGAGAATTTTGAGATCAAAACCTCGGTGTTTCGTGATCTTGACAAAATTTGCAAACCCGAAACCATTCTGGCATCCAATACTTCGTCGATATCGTTGACTAAAATTGCCGCGACGACGGAACGTGCGGATAGAGTCATCGGCATGCACTTTATGAACCCGGTACCTTTGATGAAACTCATCGAGGTGATTCGCGCCCTGCAAACCAGTGACGAAACCTGCGCAGTGATTGAGGGTTTGGCAGAAAAACTCGGTAAAACCGCGCTGTTGGCCAATGACAGTCCCGGATTCGTCGCCAATCGTATTCTGGTGCCGATGATCAACGAGGCGATTTTCACCTTACACGAAGGTATCGCAACCGCAGAAGCGATTGATGAAATCATGAAACTCGGCATGAATCATCCGATTGGTCCACTGGCGTTGGCTGATCTGGTCGGCCTGGATGTGTTACTGTCGATCATGCGGGTATTGCAAAACGAAATGGGGGATCCGAAATTCAGGCCCTGCCCGTTGTTGATTAAAATGGTCGATGCGGGTTATCTGGGTCGCAAAGCGGGCCGGGGTTTTTACGAGTACTAAGCTTATGAACACAAAATATCAAAACATTACTTTAGAGCAACCCGGTGACGGGATTTACTGCCTGACGGTTAATCGCCCGAAGCAGATGAATTCATTGAACCAGGATACAATCGGCGAATTGGCAGCGGCCATCGCCACGGTTAAGGCAGATAAACAGGCGCGGGTTTTGTTATTTACCGGTGCGGGTGAAAAAGCCTTTGTTGCGGGTGCAGATATCAGCCAGTTCAAGGGCCTGGGCTCACTCAAAGCCCGCGAACTCGGGCTTGCAGGCCAGGATATTGCCAGCAGTCTGGAACAGCTCGATATACCGGTTGTCGCCGCAGTAAACGGGTTTGCCCTCGGTGGTGGATGTGAGCTGGCCATGGCCTGTGACTGGATAATCGCGTCAGAAAACGCAAAATTCGGCCAGCCGGAAATCAATCTGGGTATTATGCCGGGTTTTGGCGGTTCACAGCGGTTGATGCGCCTGGTGGGCAAAGCCATGGCAGCGGAGTTGTGTATGACGGGTAGAATGATTAATGCAGAGGAAGGCCAAAGGTTGGGGCTGGTGAACCGGGTTTACGCCGCAGGTGATCTCATGGATGAAGCTTTAAAGCTCGCGAAGAGCCTTGCTGCCAAAGCACCCATTGCGCTAAAGTTCATCAAGCAGGTATTGCGCGATGGTCAGAATATGAGCCTTGAAAATGCCTGTACGCTCGAAGCAGAGCTTTTTGGTCTGTGTTTTTCTACGCAAGACCAGGAAGAGGGCGTCACCGCATTTCTTGAGAAACGACCGGCTAAATTTGAAGGGGTATAATGATTTGACTCGGATGTAGGGTGGATAAGCGTTAGCGTATCCACCACATGTCTGGTGTTTATAATCCCCCTCAGTCCCCCTTTGCAAAAGGGGGAAGTTATTGTTTAATGCGTCTAGCACATTTAGTATATCTAACTCCAATATCACAGGAGCATGCCGTATGAGTGACAACTATAAATTCGACACCCTTGGCCTGCACGCGGGCCAGGTGCCTGATGAGCGTTTTGGTTCCCGTGCGGTTCCGATTCATCAGACCACATCGTATGTGTTTCAGAGTACTGAACACGCTTCGGCGTTGTTCAATATGGAAATGGGCGGGCATGTTTATGCCCGGCTAAGCAACCCCACTGTGGCCGTGCTTGAGCAACGCCTGGCCGCGCTGGATGGAGGGGTTGCAGCAGTGGCCACCGCTTCAGGCATGTCGGCCGCGTATCTGGCGGTGATGGCGATTGTCAGCCAGGGCGACCATATTGTCGCGTCGTCAAAAATGTACGGTTCTAACGTGAACCTGTTTCAGCATAGCTTTGCCCGATTTGGCGTGGAGACCACTTTTGTGCCTCCGAATGATCTGGATGCGATTCGAAATGCGATCCGGCCTAATACAAAAATCGTCTTTGGCGAAGTTATCGGCAATCCGGGTATGGATGTAATGGACGTGCCTGAAGTGGCAAAAATTACCGCTGAGGCCGGAGTGCCTTTGGCGATTGACGCGACCTTTAATACTCCGTGGTTGTTTAAACCCATCGAGCACGGAGCGAATATTGTTATCCACTCACTAACCAAATGGATTGGTGGCCACGGCGTTGCTGTGGGCGGCGTGATTGTGGATGGTGGTAACTTCGACTGGGGTCAAAACGATCGTTTTCCGACCCTGACGCAAGACCACTACGCATTGCAAAATATTAACCTCTGGGAGGAATTCGGGCCCGCAGCGTATAGCGCTCGTATTCGTACCGAGGGTATGAGTAACGTGGGGCCCTGTCTGAGCCCGACCAGCGCATTTTACTTTTTGCAAGGCCTTGAAACGCTGGGGTTGCGTATGGAGCGGCATATGCACAACACGCAGAAACTGCTGGAATTTCTGAGCCAGCATGAACAGGTAGCCTGGCTTAAACACCCGAGCCTGCCGGATCACCCGGATCATGAAACGGCAAAACGGTTGATGCCAAAAGGCCAGGGTTCCATCATAGCCATGGGCGTGAAGGGCGGTCGTGAAGCAGGTCGTACCTTCATTGAGTCACTGGAACTGGCATCGCACCTGGCCAATGTTGGCGATGCCAAAACCCTGGTGATTCACCCGGGCAGCACTACCCATTCCCGGCTTACCGCAGAGGCCATGCAAGCGGCGGGTTTAACCGACGATATGATTCGCATTTCTGTGGGTATAGAGGACGTAAACGATATTATTGCCGATTTTGAAACCGGTCTGAGAGCGGTGGCAAGGTTGAACAGGAGTGGTCAATGAAATTAACGGTTCAAAATCAAAAAACCTTTGTCTCCACGGGCGGTCGAGCGTTTGATGCCAAAGGAGAGGTATTGCTGTTTATTCACGGTAGTGGCCAGAGTCATTTAAGCTGGGTATTGCAGGGGCGATTTTTTGCTAACCGGGGCTGGCAGGTACTTGCGCCTGATTTACCCGGGCACGGTTTAAGCGAAGGCGCTCCACTGGGCAGTATTATCGAAATGGCGGACTGGTGTGCTGATTTACTGGCAGCGGCAGGTGTAAGTAAAGCGACCGTGATCGGGCATTCACAGGGCGGATTGATTGGTCTTGAAATGGCCCGGCGCCATGCCGAAAAAGTTAAGGGGCTGGCGCTGGTGGCGTGCGCACTGGCGATTCCGGTAAATCCGGTGCTACTTGATATGGCGAAGAACAAAGAACCGCAGGCGATCACTGCCATGGTGGCCTGGGGGCATGATCAAACCGGCCATTTTCATGATCACAGCATGCCCGGGCAAAGCCACGTAAATTTCGGGGAGAGGCTGATGGCAAATAATCCGGCGGGCACCCTGTACACAGATCTTAAGGCCTGCGCAGATTATCAGGAGGGGCAGGTGGCGGCACAAGCTGTTGAATGTCCGGTTTTATGTGTTCTGGCGGGCAAAGATCGCATGACACCCATCAAATCCGGGCGGGCAATGGCCGGAGTTTTGCCACAGGCAGGCTTGAAGGAAATCCCGGGGGGAGGGCACATGCTGCCTTCAGAGCAGCCGTTGGAAACCAATCTGGCTTTGCGAGCTTTCTTTTCTAATGCGGTGCAGGCGGCTCAATGATGCTTTCGGCCCATTACGCCATCATTCCCGCGAATGCGCAGATCTATGTCGGACAGAGTTTAAGGTTTTCAGAAGGTATTAGTATTTTAAAGGCATAGAAACTAAATACCGGTCGGATAAACGTCATACCTGTGCAGGCGGGCATCCATAATACCGGTACAGACAGGCCTATAAACGCCCGTTTACACGGGAATCACGGCCCAAAAATAAGATAGCTGTTACTTTAAGTAATTATTGTAAAAATATATAAATAAAAGAAATAATATTCATTATGACAAATAACCCTCTTTTCAAACGTATCGCCATTATCGGCGCCGGCACCATGGGCAGCGGCATCGCCGGGCAGATCGCAAATGCCGGGCAATCGGTGCTGTTGCTGGATTTGCCTCAGCAGGAGAACCCCAATGCAACCGCTTCCCTGGCCGTAACACGCCTG
>JAAELZ010000181.1 GCA_024226105.1 Pseudomonadota bacterium
TTGCGGCCTCTGACTCCATCTTCAGCACGCTGGATCTTGCCCCGGAACAGGATAGCGGCTCACGTAGCCTGAATAGACCCGTCCAGGGCAGTTTGTCATTCGAGCAGGTTTCATTTCGGTACACGGATGGCGAGCAGGTGGCTCTGCAGGATATTAGCTTTAAGGTACCCTCGCGCTCCAAAGTGGCCCTGGTTGGCGCTTCCGGCAGTGGGAAATCAACCGTGGTTAAACTGCTGATGGGCTTGTATGCGGCGAACTCGGGGTCGATCAAAATTGATGGCCAGGAAATTGGTGATTTAAACCTGACTTCCCTGCGCGAAGCCATTGCATTTGTTCCTCAGAAGTCGGTGTTGTTTAACGATAGCCTGCAGGAAAACGTACGCTATGGTTCAGCGACGCTGGATCAGAATCGATTTGCTGAAGTCATCGATGCGGCCCTGCTGACGCAGCTAGTGGAGTCTCACCCCGATGGCGTGGAGCAAAATATCGGTGAGAATGGAGATCGACTCTCGGGCGGACAACAACAACGCATCGCCATCGCCCGCGCATTGTATAAAAATGCGCCCATCCTGATTCTGGATGAAGCAACATCCGCACTTGATTCCGAAGCTGAAAATAAAATCCAGACCGCGATTGATGCCCTGCTCGAAAATCGTACCGCAATGATTATCGCTCACCGCTTATCAACCATTCGCAATGCCGATCTGATCCTGGTTTTTGATCAGGGCCGGGTGGTCGAACAGGGCTCTCACGAATCACTAATCGAGCGTAATGGCGTTTATACCAATCTGGTCAAAGCTCAGGAATACAGACAAGATCCGGGCGTCTGAACGTGCAAAGCTTCTTACGGGCACAATGGGACAAACGCGGGCTTTGGGCCTGGCTCTGGCTACCCCTGAGCCTGTTTGTGTGTCTGATAGCGCGGCTAAAGCGATGGGCTTACCAGCGAGGGATATATAGCGCAACACGGGTAAACGCCCCCGTAATTGTGGTGGGCAACCTGAGCGTAGGCGGCGCCGGAAAAACGCCCCTGGTGGCGCATATTGCCCTGTTGTTACTCAGCCATGGTTACCGGCCGGGCATTGTCAGCCGCGGCTATAAAGGCGCAGCAAGCCAATGGCCACAAACGGTAACACCGGCGAGCGACCCGTCTCAGGTCGGCGACGAACCGGTTTTACTCGCGACACTGACTCGCTGTGTGGTGGTCGCCGGGCCCAATCGGGCCGAGTCAGCGCAACAACTAATACAACAACACGACTGCAATGTCATCCTCAGCGATGACGGTTTTCAGCACTTAAAGCTTGCACGCGACATCAATATCCTGGTGTTCGATACCGCCAGCGGTAACGGGCTTGGGAACGGCTGGTGCCTGCCATCCGGGCCTTTGAGGGAATCAGCCTCGGCGCGCAAAGCAGCAGACATGCAGGTTTTTCATGATGCCACCAATACGCCGGTTACCGCTGGCATTTACTCAATGGCGCTGCTGCCCGGTAAAATCTATTCTCTAAAGGACAGAACAGTCGCCCCCACCGAGCGCCTCCGCCAGCAGCCACTACATGCCATCGCTGGAATCGGCCGGCCGGCCCGGTTTTTTGATACTTTAAGATTGATGGGTTTGACTATTATTGAGCACGCTTTTGATGATCATCATCCCTTTAGCGCGAAAGACCTTGAGTTTGGTGATGAATATGATCTCATCACTACCGAAAAAGATGCGATAAAATTGACAGGCATCCCGACAACACAGATCATCTGGGTGTTACCGGTCGTGGCGAAACCGGGTGAACCTTTTGATACTGATATATTGCAAAACTTGAGGAAGCTTAAAACACCATGATTGCCTTTACCGTCATAATTCCAGCTCGTTTTGGTGCCAGCCGTCTACCCGGCAAGCCTTTGCTGGATCTGGCTGGCAGGCCCATGATTCAGCACGTTGTATCGCGCGCGCTCGAAAGCGGGGCAGCTCGCGTGGTCGTCGCTACCGATGACGCGCGCATCGAACAGGCTGCCATAAAGAGCGGTGCCCTTGCGGTTATGACCCGGGCAGATCATCAATCCGGTACCGATAGAATTGCCGAGGCGGCCCAAACCCTTGCCCTGCCGGACGATGAAATAATTATAAATGTACAGGGCGACGAACCGGATATGCCGCCCGAACTGATTCGCCAGATGGCAACGGCACTGGCCGAAAAAAACCATGCAGCAATGTGCACCGCCTGCACTCCTGTCACAGATCGTGACACCTTGAATGACCCCAACGTGGTTAAAGTGGTACGCGATACAAACGATTTTGCCCTTTATTTCAGCCGCGCTGCGATTGCATTTGACCGTGACGACCAGGGCAAATTTGCCTATCGTCGACACCTGGGGATTTATGCCTACCGTGCAAAATACGTCATTGATTTTAGTAATACACCGGCCTGCACACTGGAGCAAACCGAAAAACTCGAACAGTTACGCGCGCTGTATCGGGGGGACAGGCTGTATTGTCCTGATGCCATAAAATCACCGGGAATCGGCATTGATACCGAGACGGATATAAAACGCGCTCGTGCAGAGTGGATAAAAAAGGTCTGAACTATGAGAACACTTAAACATCTTTTTGACAATAATTTTCGATGGGCCAGTCAAATAAAGGAGAAAAACCCTGATTTTTTCTCGCACTTGTCCAGCCAGCAGGCACCGGAATACCTCTGGATAGGCTGTTCTGATAGCAGGGTTCCTGCAAATGAGATCGTGGATTTACCCCCGGGCGAAGTATTTGTGCATCGCAATATTGCCAATGTAGTGGTTCACACCGATTTGAACTGCCTTTCTGTCATTCAATATGCGGTAGACGTGCTCCGGGTAAAACACATCATCGTCTGTGGCCACTATGGCTGTGGTGGCATCAAAGCTGCGATGGAAGGCCAGGAGCACGGCCTGATCGACAACTGGTTACGCCATATCAAAGACGTGTATCGATTCAACGCTGACAAATTGCGCGGCTTGAATGGCGATGAAAAGCTGGATTTACTCTGTGAGCTGAACGTTATTGAGCAAGTGATCAACGTGTGTAATTCAACGATCGTACAAAATGCCTGGGAAAGGGGCGCCAAACTAGCCGTACATGCCTGGGTATACAGTATTGAAGACGGGATTTTGAAAGATTTGCAAACCAGTATTTCATCCATTGAACAGCTTAAGGAAAATCAGGGCGCTTCGTAGACCATGCCTGAAAACCCCTCCGGCCTGACTCAGACCACCTCGGATGGTGGTCCCGTTTCTTCAGACACGTTTACCGTGGAGGTGGTGTATTGCCTGCCCGAAAAACAAAGCTGTGTCGTGTTGCAGGTGGTTGAAGGTTGCACAGCGGGTGCAGCCATCAAGCGCTCCGCGCTGCTTGATAAGTTTGAACTCAAACTGGAGGGGAAGTATTCCGCCCCTATCGGTATTTTCGGAAAACAGGTCACACCAGATAGCCTACTAAAACCCGGTGACCGCGTCGAAATATATCGCCCCCTGCTACTTTCGCCAACGGAAGCCAGAAGACTAAGAGCAAAGACCCTTTCAGAGTCTTAAAACACACGCTATCAGGGCTGAACTGTTAAAATAGCCGCCTTTATTTAGCAGCCACGTTTCACTATGCACGTACTCATTACCGGCGGCGCAGGATTTATCGGTTCCACACTGGCGCATCGCCTGCTTGATCGTGGAGACACCGTCACCGCAATCGACAACCTCAACGACTACTACGAAGTCAGCCTCAAAGAAGCGAGGCTGGAACGCCTGACTGTGCGCAAAGGGTTTCACTTTATCAAAATGGATCTGGTTGATGAGGCCAGCCTGAAAGTACTGTTCGCTGATAATCCGTTTGACGCGGTAATGAATCTCGCTGCACAGGCCGGGGTACGCTATTCAATTGATAACCCCGGTGCGTATGTCTCTTCAAATCTGGTTGGTTTTGGGTATTTGCTGGAATGCTGTCGCCATCATCAAATCAAACACCTGGTGTTCGCCTCTTCCAGTTCCGTATATGGGGCAAATACTAAACTGCCTTTTTCCGAGGATGATCCGGTAGATCACCCCGTATCTATATATGCAGCGAGTAAAAAAGCCAATGAACTGATGGCCCATACCTACGCACACCTTTACGGCGTACCGTGCACCGGCCTGCGCTTTTTCACCGTCTACGGCCCCTGGGGTCGGCCGGATATGGCATTCTTCAAATTTACGCGCATGATGCTCGCGGGCGAATCTATCCCGGTATTTAATCATGGCAAGCTGAGTCGTGACTTCACCTATATCGATGATATCGTGGAAGGCGTAATTCGCGTCATTGATCAGCCGGCAAGACCCGATGCATCTTTCAGCTCGGATCAACCCACCCCGGCCGCCAGCCACGCGCCGTTCAGGGTCTACAACATCGGTAACGGCTGCCGTGTGAAGCTAATGGATTACATCGAAACTCTGGAAGACTGCCTGGGGGTTAAAGCCAACTATGAAATGCTGCCCATGCAGGATGGTGATGTCCACGCGACCAATGCAGATATCAGTCGCCTGAAAGCCGAATTTGGGTTTGAACCTAAAACGGATGTAAGAACCGGATTGCAGGCTTTTGTGGACTGGTATCGGTTGTATTACCAGGTCCCGGCAAAGTAGTCATTTGAATTCCCCGGTAGTCTTACCCGGGAGGCGATAAGTCGAAATTGAGGATGAAGGATACCCTACAATCACCATTGGCAAAAAACCGACAAAGTTGACAACACAATAATGAGCCAAGACTATTTCAAGCCAATCAGGGATTTTGAATTTGCCCCGCTGCTGGCAACGATTATTGCAGTCGTCGGTGTATTAATGTTCTCGTTTGGCCCGGCGGAGGATGGCGATTTATGGTGGCAAATGGCCTACGGCAGGTATTTTCTGGAACACGGTACCCTGATCCCTGACCACAGCATCTATAGTTGGACAGTGGCTAAAAACAGTCTTATTTACTGCGCATGGATAGGCGAATTAGCGCTATATCTCGTTTATAAGTACTCCGGCTTAATGGGGCTGAGCGTTATGCGGTCACTTATCATGTTGCTTCCTTTGTTCATATTGATGTGGATGAAACGCCGAGAAAAGTCCAGCCTGCCGATATTAGTCCTGCTCGGTGTACTGCTTTGTTACCTGGTATCACGCAACGCTGGCGGCCTGTTAAAACCCGAATTGTTTAGCTACGGTTTTTTCACTGTTCTGGTGACACTATATTTTCTTATTAAGCGAAGTAGCGATGATGCCCTAAAATACATTTATGCGATCCCCTTGCTGATGTTGATATGGGTAAACACACATGGGGCATTCGTAATAGGTTGCTTTTTCCTGGCGGTTGCAGTTGTCGGCGAAGGCATAAATTTTGTTGTCAAGCCTTCGCCAGGCCTGTCGCCGAATCAATTTAAACACATCGCGATTGCTTCGGTTCTTAGCATATTCGCTCTGTTTATAACGCCCTATGGCTACAAGTACCCGCTTCAATTAATCACTCAATTTGTTAGCGGCACCCAAAACGAGAACTTCTCCAACGTATCCGCCTACCTCAGTATTTTCGACAACTCTCTCAGCCATTTGAATATACCGCAGTACCTGAGCATTACTCTACTGATTTTATTACCATTTTTCATCGAAAAGGTAGTTCGGAGGTCAGTGGATTTTGGCTTAATCCTGGTTGTCATCACATTCCTGCTGCTGGGTACAGGGTATGGACGGCTCTCCTACTTTTGCCCGGTCGTACTTTTGTTTACCCTTCACCACCTTATGCAGGATAGTCAGTGGTGGTCGAACGTCAGGCAAAATAAAAACCTTTACAGATCTATCGCCTTGATTAGCCTGGCGTTGATGCTTGGCATGCTTGTGCACAGAGATCAGGTAATTAAGCTAGGCGATCCTCGCGGAAACACATTGCAGGCCGGCTATCTCAACCCGGTCTCGGAAACAGAATTCATCCAAACCTTCTTCCCGGATCAGCGGTATTGCAACGGTTACAACGGCGGCGGCTATATGCTGTGGAAAATCGGCCCTGAACAAAAAGTGATGATCGATCCTCGCTATTTTCCATACAGTTCCTGGTACAACGACTGGTTCGACATGTCAACCAGCGCAGAACCTGAAAGTAAGATTAATAAATTTACTTGTGATCTTTGGGTATTAAACCATAGGTACGAATACATGAATTCAGCCCTGGTTAAAATGCCGGACTGGAAACTGGTATTCGTTGGTGAGGCAGCGGCGGTATATGCAAGGCCCGAGCATTTTGCAAAGATAGACGGCCTCCAGTTATCAGACAGACTACCCACAATCGCCAGCTTGCCCAGAACAGCACTGGTTATAAATTTGCTTTTGTACAACGGCGAACTCAGACACGCGCTGCAATTGGCCGAATCAATTCAATCCAGGTGGTCAAATACTAGAAATGCCGAAAAAGCAAAAAATGCACTTGCCTTCGTCAAAGCAACAATCGCTTTTAAAGCTGAAAACTATTTTATCGCCTATAGCTTATTTAGTATCGCAAATACGGAAGATGCCGTGATCTCCAATCGCAAACGCCAAATTCAAGCTGGGCAGTTTTTAACTGAAACAAATTGGCACGAAGGCGACCTTTCTTCGGCACACCGAATCGCCCAGGAGGTATTAGCACTTGATTCTGATAATGTTATCAGCCTGTATAACGCCGCTTCGCTATCATTAAAAAATTCAAACCAATATCTAGTTCCGCCAAATAGCGACTGGAAAAAGTGGCTCAAACGCTTCTTGGAATTAAGTACCGGGGAGTCTGCCGTACCTGCAAAGTACCTTGGGTATGCAAAGCAAATGCTCGATACCGGGATAGCGGTACCTAAACCTCCACTCAGGCCTGCCTCGCGGAATTCCTTGACAGAAGAAAATCAGGAACTACTGCAATCATTTATTCTTTGAACTTAAATCCCTCAGTTGAACATCGTGAAGGGTGCGCCCAGGGTGGCCAGAAAATAGACCCAGAGCACACAAAACATAACGCAGCCATGCGCGCCACAGGAGTGCAATATACCCTGTAGCGCCCTTCACTCTATGAGTGAAGGTTGGAAATACAGTTTTTCTATTGCAATTCATATACTTATTAAAGCCTCACAGCGGTCAACCGGGGATTTTAGGTTTATCTACTTGAGTAGGACAGCTTTGTTTACATTTGATTGTGAGTTGTTTTTCATTTTTACTATATCACTCTGTAATTTTGCAAACGGCAGGTTCAGAGATTTTTGATCTTTAGCAATTCTATTGATATGGGTAGCTATATTTGAATCATCAAATGTTGTAGAAGTAAGTTTTGTTGGTTGCTCTTCGTTTAAAGTAGTCACCTGCTTGCTTTGCCATAAAGCAATCGCTCCCGGACTTACAAGGGTGATTATAATTGCCCATATTGAAAACACCCTTGCGCTTTTAGCATTTTCACGAGCTTCTACACGTTCCTTATACTCTAGTTGGTCAAAGAGTCATCGTCTGTATCGGCCGCTTTGACATGCTCCAGCCACTGCTGTTGCTTACTGGTATTTGGCTGTGACGGCTTAGTGATCTCCTATGTGAGTAAAGACGTAGTTTGACAGATCAGAATTTAGCAGATCAAGACGCCCTTAACTCGGCGCTTACGAATAATACGAGAAATGTATTCGATTAATTCGATTTTCAGCACAAGCTATCCCAGGTGATATAGCCTGTCCTTGTTGTTGGGGAGACTGTCGTTGAATCGCTATTGATCAAGCAACTGAATATTTAGGCGATGAGAATGTGGTGCTTCAATGTCTCAAAATACAATCGAGCGTTTTCAACAGAATATACTGGACAATACCATTGCAATTCACACTAAAAATTATTGCCAATCATCTACAATGGCTTTCTGGAATTGCTGCGCAAAGACTCAACAACTTAACAACATTCGGAAATTATGAAAATCCCCTTCAATAAACCCTACATGACGGGAAAGGAGCTCTGGTACATCGCTCAGGCTCATGCAGAAGGCCACATGGCTGGTGACGGTTCCTTCACTAAAAAATGTCAATCATGGTTAGAAGGCAATATTAATACACGTAAAGCACTGCTTACACACTCGTGTACAGCTGCCCTGGAAATGGCGGCCATCCTGGCTGATATCCAGCCGGGTGATGAAGTGATCATGCCTTCTTATACTTTTGTCTCGACGGCTAACGCTTTTGTGCTCAGGGGAGCAGTGCCAGTATTTGTGGATATCCGGGCTGATACACTCAATATTGATGAAACACTGGTAGAAGCAGCGATCACAAACAAGACCCGAGCCATTGTACCCGTTCATTATGCAGGTGTCGCATGTGAGATGGATGCCATCATGGAAATCGCCAATCGCCACAACCTTCTAGTCGTTGAAGATGCGGCACAAGGCATCATGTCCACATACAAGGGGCGGCCGCTTGGCTCTATTGGACATATGGCTACCCTTTCCTTCCATGAAACTAAAAATATTATCTCCGGCGAAGGGGGTGCACTATTGATTAACGACCCCAGTTTAGCTGATCGCGCTGAAATCGTCCGCGAGAAAGGTACAAATCGTAAGCAGTTTTTCCGTGGGCAGGTAGACAAATACACCTGGGTAGATGTCGGTTCTTCATACTTGCCGAGCGAAATAGTAGCCGCATTTTTGCTAGCCCAGACAGAAGAAGCTACAGACATTACCCAGCGGCGTATGGCGATATGGAACACCTACCACAACGAACTAAAAGCATTAGAAAGAGAAGGATTAATCAGGCGCCCTGTCATACCGCCTGAGTGCGTTTCAAATGCCCATATGTACTACATATTACTTCCCGACGCCAAATATCGAACGGAATTGATTAATTACCTGGAAAAACAGGGTATTCAAACCGTTTTTCACTATGTTCCTCTGCATAGCTCCCCTGCAGGCTCTCGCTTTTGCAGTACTAAAGCAGAGCTTTTGGTTACAGATGATATTGCAGTACGATTATTGCGCCTTCCTCTTTGGCTTGGGCTGGAACAGCACCAAAAAAAGGTGATTGATGCAATACTAAGCACCACTGTGGATTTATAACCAGAACCTCAACAGGGGCTAGAAGCAGCCTAAGCATTCCTTGCGACAATTAAGCAACTACCCCCAAAGCGCATCGTTCGCTTGTTGTCTATATTTTTGATTTCTGCCTGCAGAAGCGAATTTAGTATTTTATTGGTGAATCCACCATTCACGGCGTGATCACGATTGGCTTTTTTCGGTTGCCCCTCCTTCTTTGATAGCCCCGCTTTATAGGGTAGCGTTCTCAGAAGGTAGATCGGAACAGGGAGAAACCTGAAGAAATATGAGGAGAATTCTATTTCGAATCCTGCAGACTTAAGTACACTGGATATACCCTCAACCGTGTATCGTCTGTAATGACCGGCTGACACATCGTCTGCTGACCAAAGTGACATGTATGAGGGAACAGTTACATAGAGCCTGCCCCCTTTCTTAATTAGACTCCCGATAGATTGCAGAAAAGAAAGATCGTCCTCGATATGCTCAATGACATCAAATAGACCCACTGCGGGTAGTGAGTGAGCATTAAACTTCGCTGTGTCGGTAGTGGCACAAATCACATTCTTAAGCCCCCTGCGTTTCGCATTGGTCGCTCCCGTTCTACCAGGTTCTACCATGGCCACATTGAAGCCAGCGTTTTCCAGTCCGAATGACACGAACCCATTACCCCCTCCTATGTCGAAAATTGTTTCGGTACCTTCTGGCGGATAAGCGCTAATGATAGAGGTGATGCAGTTATTCCGGTGTCTAAACCAAAATGAATGATCTTCAACAGCAAAACAACTCTCATTGCCATCTGAGGGATATGAAATGTGTTGATTGTCGGAGGTATACCAGATGCCATCATCACCAAGTTTGAGTTTTGTACTTATTGTTTTTATATCTAACACGATGTCTCCTGGCCCATAAAATTAGATGTTACCGTGTTTAATGGGCAAAAAATATGCGTTTATAAGGTCTTTTTTGAATTGGGGGCAAGTTCCTCGTTTTTACCATATACATCCGCCCTTATAGTCGATCTGCTAAAGGTTGTGCGCGCCACGCCCTCTAACACTTGATTGTGTGATTGCTTTAGAACGGGTATTTGTTTCTGAGATAAATTTGCAGCTGGATACAACACAGGTAGAGAAGTAGAAAGGTAACATGGGTACGCAAAATTTTAACATATTCAATTTGTGAGTGGATGCGATCTGCCCAAAGCGCTACAATGTCAGCTTTCCGAATCATACGGGCCATTTTCAATCGACACCAAAAACCACGCGAGCCGGATACCGCCTTCGCTTACTATTACGCGTTATTTACATTGTTACGCTTCGCAAAAA
>JAAELZ010000182.1 GCA_024226105.1 Pseudomonadota bacterium
ACTCCCAGGTCATCATCGCTTTTACCAGGTAACTGCGAACTGTATTCACCTGCGGCCACCCCTCGCGTACCTGTCGCGCGGTCATTAATCGGCGCCACCAGCCTGCGTGCGGCATACAGCGCCAGCCAGATTGAAATCAATGTGGTCATCAGGGTAATGAGTGAAAGAGTCAGCAGGAAGCTGATTTTTAACGGTCTGCGCAGGTAGCTCAGCCGGTTGTATTCACTCGAGGCCTGTTCCAGGCTGTTTCCCAGCCGGGAGTGTCGTAGCGGCAGGGGTTCAATTATTTGCATAATCCGGGATTGCTGGACGAATCCGCTGTCTACCACCGGGTATAAAATACGATACTGTAATGCGCCATCACTCATGGGTTCCAGTTTGGCCACCACTTCTCCACCCGCTGCTTTGTTCATGTCAATCTTGGCGGGGTTGTCCGGAAACAGGCTGACGGCGTTGATGTTGCTTGACGCGATGGCGCGACCGTTGCTTGCAAACAAATCGAGCTCGACATAACCACGTTGACGACGGATATCTTCAAGCAGTCGAAACAGCTCGTTATCCGAGGCATTTACTATTTGCCTGGTATCCTCACGCGCATTGTCAATAATCTGTTGTTTGCTGGCTTCAAGAAAACCCTGGCCCAGCAGCAGTGCATCATCCAGAGCTTGCTCAATTTTGTCATCAAACCAGCTGTCGACGCCTCTGGTCAGAAATTGCGCAGAAAAATAGAACACCACGCTGATCGGGATGATCGTCAGAACAATAAACAAAATTACAAAGCGCACCATCAGACGCGAGCCGAGCACGCGCTCGCGATACTGCCGGACCAGGCGCAAAAAGCTGGCCAGCAGGAACACCAGCAGTACCGCAATGCCCACGCCATTGACGATCAGCAGCGCAGTGAACCATGTCCCCTGGCTCAACGCATTTTGTGCCGACATCGACAGGCTGAAAACAGTGATGAGGAAAAAGGCCGAAACCGTCATCACCGCAGCAGGGTTGAGCGCCTGCCGGAGTACTTTCAAGGTCAGAGAGAATCGAGGTTTCATTGCCCGCTAGGAGTCTGTCGGACTTAGCTGTTTTGGAGCAAAATTCATGAGATCGAATAAAATGAGTTTATCATGAGAGGATAATGGTCGCTCCATTTGACGATCATGATAAGCACAGTTTATCGATATTCGTGGATTTTGAACGAAACATGTTAAGTCCGACAGGCTCCTAG
>JAAELZ010000183.1 GCA_024226105.1 Pseudomonadota bacterium
GAACCTCTAATAATTCATGAATGATCACCTTAAGTTAGAAAAACTCAATCTCTGCGTTCCAATCCTTCGCAATAGCTCGCTATTACGTGCGGATTGCGCCTTGATCTTGAGCTTTTCTAAACTTAATCTGAAGCACTCAGAATTAATAGAGGTCCCCTGAAGTCCCGCCTCCTGAACCTCATCACATTGTCAAAGTTGGGCGCTCTATTAGAAGAGGCTCGCCAGGCAGTTTAAAACTAGTTGCGCTTTACACGCGGTCCTGTTCAATATTTTTGTGAGTGGTAAATCATGGCCTCGATTCCATTTGCCCTTTACGACGCTTTTTCTGAAACTGCCTTTGGTGGTAGTCAGGCGGGTGTGGTCTCCGATGCCGCGAGCCTGGATACACAAACCCGCCAGAATATCGCAACGGAAATCGGTGCGCCCGCAACGGCCTTTATCAGCGATTGCAATCAACAGTCCGTTAGTGCGCGCTTTCATTCTCCCCTGACCGAATATTCCATGTGCGGGCATGGCACCATTTGCCTGATGACAAGGATGGTTGAACTGGGGAGCCTGCTTTGGGATAAACACGGTAAAATCAATGTCGAGCTGCGTTTGCCCATTTCCAATGCGCCGGTTGAAATGGTTCGTCGTACTGATGGCCGACCGGAGGTTTTTCTCGATATTCCTCCAGCGAAACTGAGCCAGCAAACGCTGGATAAAGAACTGTTAACAGGCTTGTTGGGTCTGCGCAGCCAGGATATTAACCGGGAGTATCCACTGGAAACGGCTTCCGGTGACTTTAACCATTTAATCGTTCCTTTGAGCGGTATAGAAGCGATGGCCAGGATTACTCCGGATTTTCGCGGTCTAACACATTTCAGCCAACGCCACGGCATTCAAACCATTGCGGTTTTTTGTACCGAAGTAGATCGACCGGGCAGCGATGTGCATATGCGTGATTTCTGCCCGGCAGTAGGGGTGGCCGAATCCTCAGGAGCCGGTACTACCAATGCCGCCCTGGCAACCTATTTGATTCACCACGGTGTGCTTCAGGACACAGATGAAAATGGGCAGATTATCGTTCAGGCTGAACAGGGCATTGAGCAGGAACGGCCCGGCACCATTCGCTCTGTGATTTCTATGCGCGAGGGCGCTATATCCCGCCTGCAAGTCGGAGGGGTGGCGACCAGAATCATAGATGGAGAGCTGTTTTTGCCCTGAGTA
>JAAELZ010000184.1 GCA_024226105.1 Pseudomonadota bacterium
CGGCGACGCGGCATTGCAGGCCCTCAAGCAGGATTCTAACTATGATCTGCTACTCACGGATATCATTATGCCGGGGCAAACTGATGGTCTTGCCCTGGCCAAATACGTTAAGCAACATTACCCGGAAACCCGTGTGCTGTGCATGAGCGGCTACAGTGAAAAAATCGACTCCAAAATCGACACACACATGCTGATACGAAAACCTTTTAGCAGCAACGAATTAGCCGCCCGGGTGCGTGAACGCCTTTCCAATGCCTGAACCAACCAGCCTGCTCATTGTCGATGACGAGCCCGACATCCAGAACCTCATCAAACGCTATTTCAGTAAACTTGGATTCCTGGTATTTTGTGCTGGCTCAGGTGCCGATATGGATCAGGTACTGGCGAAACAGCCTATCGACATCGTGTTACTGGACGTTTGCCTGCCAGACACCTCAGGCATTGAACTGTTGCCCAGAATCAAGCAACACTACCAGGTCGCCGTCATCATGCTTACCGCCCAGGCAAAAACTGAACAACGTATCGCCGGGCTAAATCAGGGAGCGGACGATTACCTGCCCAAACCCTTTGACCTGGCTGAACTGCATGCCCGAATCAATGCCGTGTTGCGCAGAAACGAAGCGATAGCAGATAAGCAGATTGAGTTAAAGCAGTACCGGTTTCAGGGTTTCACCCTGGATACACGCACCCGCACCCTGTGTTACAAAAAACAGAATATAAAACTGAGCCCCGCCGAGTATGACCTGCTGCTGGTGATGCTCAAAAATCCGAATACCGTTCTCGACCGGGATTACCTGATGCTCACCACGCGAGGGCGTCCGGCCAGCGCTCATGATCGAGCAATCGATGTGCGAATGGGCCAGTTGCGCAAGAAACTATTTCTTGAAACACAAGGCACACCGCTGTTTTCAACCGTCCGGGGCGGTGGTTATATGCTCGATTGCGAGGTGTTAGTACTTTAGGGGACCTCTTTAGCAAAGAGGGGCTGGGGGAGATTTGCAGCGACGCCAGAACAAAATGTCAAGGATTGTTAGACAACTGCGCCCCTTACAATTGCTTGAATTATACCCTGACTTCTACCACGCAGATGTTTAACAATCCTTAACCAAACCGGCCATTTTGGTACTTCTGACGAACTACTGCTCACAACCCGAGGCAGGCATCTTTGCCAACAAAGAATCGTCTTGGAAATCGGCTAATGACAATGAACTGTTTTTCAACAAACGATAGGATAACGGAAGGATATTCCAGGGGCCGCTAAGCGGTCTCATCAGAACTATCGACCTTCATGCCCCTCATGCGAACCGATAAATTATGTGGTGAATCCGAATTAAATAACGCCTCCTGTAAATCCACTTTATTTTGCAGGTATAAATTAAGCAACGATGACTCCATGGACTGCATACCCTGACCGCCTCCTTGCTCAATCATCTCGTTAACCTTGTTTATGTCGCCTTTTTCAATTAGTTCCCTGATATAAGGGGAACTCAGCATCACCTCCACCGCCGGAATACGTTTTTTATTTTTAGCAATTAGCAAGCGTTGAGAAATGATGGCTTTTAAGTTTAAAGATAAGTCCAACAACAACTCTTGATGATAATGAGGTTCCGGGAAAAAGTTAATGATACGTTTTATGGTTTGTGCTGCATTGGTTGCATGCAAAGTGGATAAACATAAATGACCGCTTTGAGCAAATTTCAAGGCTTGCTCCATGGTCTCTCTATCCCTGATTTCACCAATAAGAACTACATCCGGTGCCTCCCGCATTGCGCGGCGCAATGCAGAGTCGTAAGAGTGAGTATCCTGTCCTATCTCCCGTTGATTAATAATGGACTTCTTGTGTGAGTGGAGATATTCGATAGGATCTTCAATAGTGAGTATATGACCTGTTTTTTTGCTATTACGATAGTCAATCATTGAGGCCAGGCTAGTGGATTTTCCTGAACCGGTTGGACCCACCACCAGTATCAAGCCACGAGGCGCCATGATAAGTTTTTTCAGAATCTTCGGCAAATGCAGTTCTTCAATGGCTGGAACCGTTTCTTTGATGGAACGTATGACCATGGCCACTTCATTTCGCTCCCGAAAAACGTTAACACGAAAACGTCCAATACTGTCCAGCTGCAATGAAAAGTCAAGCTCCAACTCGTTTTCGAAAATATTAATTTGGCTCGGGTCCATAATCGAATAGGCGAGCTCTTTAACCTGCCCCGGAAGTAACTTAGTGTCGTTGATCGGTGAAACTAGACCTTCTATTCTAATACCGGCATTTGTGCCAACACTTAAAAATAGATCTGAGCCATCACGTTCAACCAGTAAATGTAATAAAGGTTTAATATCCATGTTCTAGCAGGCTATTATGAAAAGCATCATATCGACAGTTAATTTTTTCCTGTGGGACATAGTAAAACAGGCTTTAAAGACGGCACTTTGCCAAGGTTAGAATGTTAAATCCAGGGATTGATCAAATCCATACTCAGATGGATTTGGAAAATTATATCATTTTTATATGTTAAGAGCGTTTACTCGGTGAGCTCGGACATTATGCATGTTTTTAAGGACGAAAACCATCGAGTACCGGCACCGCCCTGGATTAGCGCAATTCAGTGCGCTGCTCGTTACTCATGCCTTTTGCCTGTTTTTCGATCCTGAACAACAATTGAATCCGTTGCAGGACCTGTTGCGCCAGTGACCCTTTTCGGTGCTTGTGTTTACCCTGTACCTTAAGCGTCTGATCAAAATGCGACGCACATGCGCCATGCAGCCAGC
>JAAELZ010000185.1 GCA_024226105.1 Pseudomonadota bacterium
GATTTGTGGCGGGAACTTCAGATGCGATTACCAACGCGTTTCTGGTGCGTCTGGAGCAGAGCCTGATGGAGACCATCGATGAACTTGAGGACGGGGTGGTCGAGACGTGGTACGTAAAACATCGTTCGCTGGGCGGGCGATTGAGCCGTACCCGCGGAGATCGCGTAGGCGGTATTTATGTGGAACTCGCAGCGCCTGATTCGCGCAATGTCTCCACTGCACAGTTTGTACAGCACTGGCGAAAAAAAATCAAATTGCCTTCGGGCGTGGAGAGTTTTACCCTGGCCGGGCGTCGTACCGGCGGTTCTTCGACGGACCTGGAAGTCCGGCTGGTCGGGCAGCAGCCTGAACAAATGAAACAGGCCGCGCTTTCCCTGGCGGAAAGTTTACGTGGGGTGTCCGGGGTGAGTTCAGTAGATGATGATCTGGCTTTTGGCCGGGAACAGCTCATATTTTCACTTCAGGCCGCCGGGCGGGCGCAGGGTCTGACTTTGTCGGATATCGCAGAGCAGTTACGCGCGGCCTATGAAGGTGTGCTGGTGCAGCGCTTTCAGGATGGGCGCGATGAAGTTGAGGTGCGTGTTTCCTTACCTGAATCCTATCGTAATTCTTTGTCCAGCCTGGATACACTGTCGATACGTACTCCGGACGGTGATTTTCTTCCGATGACCACGGTGGCGAAATGGGAGACCCGTCAGGGTTTTGAAACCCTGCACCACGCCGATGGACTGCTGGCAATTTCAGTTACGGCTAACGTGGATGAAGGAATCAACAATGCACAATCGATAAGCGAGCAATTAAAGGCCGAAACCCTGCCTCAATTGACCGCCGAATACGGTGTGGAAGCCACGCTTGAAGGCCGCGCGAAACGGCAACGCGATACCCTGGCCGATCTCAAACTTGGACTGGAAATTGGCCTGGTGCTGATTTACCTGGTGCTGGCCTGGGTGTTTGCCTCATATGGCTGGCCTATCCTGGTGATGATGATTATTCCGTTTGGTATTACCGGTGCGGTTCTCGGGCACTGGGCGATGGGCATGAATTTCACTCTATTATCTCTGTTCGGCCTGTTTGGTCTTTCGGGGATAGTGGTCAATGATTCAATTATCCTGGTCACGTTTTATCGCAAGTTGCGCGAGCAGGGCGTGGCCATTGATATTGCACTGGAAGAGGCGGCCTGCCAGCGCTTGAGAGCCGTATTGCTGACGTCGATGACAACGGTAGCCGGCCTGGCGCCTTTGTTATTCGAGACTTCGCGCCAGGCTCAGTTTCTGATACCTATGGCGCTGTCGATCGCATCAGGCCTGGCATTTGCAACCTTGCTGATTTTATTTTTATTGCCATCGCTGTTGTCAGTGTACGAAAATTTGCTTGCCTGGTTTGGGCGTCAGCAGGGGGATGAGGTATAACGGGTGACACAAAATATCGCTAAGATTTTGATTACCCCATTTTATTTTTATGGTTTCCGAATCATCACTGATCGCGACTTCGGCGGCAAATTCGCATATGCGGCTATCGGCATCATGGCCTCTGGCATAACTCAGGTTCAGTGCAGTAACCGCCTGCATGATTCGGTTCTTATCGCAGTCATCCAGTGGCAGGGCGGGTGGGGCAGTTCGGTCAGGATCATCGCAACGATAGCGGTCGTTTCTGATACGTTGGGCAGGCGTGTAATCGTGTCGCCGCGTCACGAAATAGTCTTGTGTGGGCCTGTCTTTGAAATGCGATTTTGCAAAAATAAACCCGGTATTGTATTTAATCCTGAGAACATCCAACAGGCTGGCTACCATATTGAGATTCGTGCCTACGCTCTTTTCCCGAAATCCCGTGGGGCCGGGTGGAATAAAATCAGGTACTGCCATCAGCGTCAACAGCCTGGTATCGGCAACCGATTTGCCGAGTTGTTTGACAATCGCCGGAGTGACAAAGGAGCCATGGTCTGCTTGAATATATAGTACGGTGTTATTAAGAATTCCGCCTTGTTCAAGTTTGTCTACGAATTGGCCCAGTAAATAATCGGTACAGTGGATGGCATTGACAAAGGGTTTGTCGGTTTCGCTGGTGTACAGCGGACAACGATCATAAACAAATCCCGGTGTGTGCATGCCCAGTGTCAACATGGTTACGTTAAATGGTTTGGCCTGCTCATGACGCTGATTTATGATCTTAAAAGCCTGCGAAAATAACTCCCGGTCTGACAGGCCCCATTCATTAAATCGCTTGAAACCCGAATTCTCCCAATGCTTCCAGCCCAGCACTTTATCGTAGCCGTGTTCGCGAAAAAAAGCGCCTTTACCCGCGAACGCTAAGCCCGCTCCGCCAAGAAAGGTTTGATCATAACCCGCCGTTTGCAGTATATCGCCAAGGCACGGCAAATCGGGCAAGCGGCCTTTGCGCGTGATCAGCGAACTGTTCGCATATTCCATATTCACCAGGGTGCCGCACTGTGAATTGGCAATGCCTTCAATGGTGACGTAGCCCGAAGAACGAATTTGCTCAAAGCTATGATGGCGTTTTTTGAGTGCATCAATGTACGGCGTCAGCCCGGGATAATGTTTATTATTGCTGAAAACCTCATTGAATGACTCAAGGTAAATCAGAATAAGGTTGAGCGGCTTTTCCGGCAGGCTGGCCTGGAGTTCAGCTTTTTGAATCGGCAGGGTTTGCGTCAATCTCACTGCGTCGAGCATAGCGTTTGACTGTGTTCGAATCGCTTCGATGGAGAGCGCCTGATCGCTTTGATTTACTTGTGTATAACGGTTATAGGCCTGCACAAATTGAAGTTCCGGTGAAGCTGAAGCCCCCGAATAAATAAGGGGCAGGCTAATAGCCAGGATGCCGAGGCTGGGAAAAATGGCTATTTCATCCTGATTTTTAATCAGGCGTGTGGCAAAAAAAACAAATAGTGAAAAAACAATCAGTACTACCCACGCTTCTCGATTGTATTCCTGTAGGCCGATTTCAATAGAGGTGCGGTTAGTATGGGCAAAAAACTCGCTACCATAACCTCTGCCTGAAAAATCATATAAAAACCCGAGCAGATACCGGATCAATAGCGCACTCATCAGCAGCAGCACCCCCATCGTTACGGCAACGGTGATGTTCATTTTCTTGAGTAGATTGACCAACGCATATAGTAATAGTGCGAAGCCGGTAGAAGAAAGCAGCATCGGCAGGATTTCGATCACGTCACCATTGCGTGAAACAATGATCACGGGAGGCAGAATGAGCAGAGTTGCCAGAAAAAAGATGAGTTTCATTTATTTCTTGAGCAAAGGGGCTAAATATTTCCCGGTGTAGGACTGTTCTATTGCAGCGACCGTTTCGGGGGTGCCACTGGCGATAATTTCGCCGCCGCCGTCCCCACCTTCAGGGCCCAGATCAACAATCCAGTCGGCGGTTTTGATGACATCAAGGTTGTGTTCAATCACAATGATGGTATTGCCATGATCACGCAGCCGGTGTATGACTTTGAGCAAATGTTTGATGTCGTGAAAATGCAGGCCTGTGGTTGGCTCATCCAGTAAATACAGGGTACGCCCGGTATCGCGTTTGGACAGTTCACGTGAGAGTTTGATGCGTTGTGCTTCTCCGCCGGAGAGTGTAATTGCGCTCTGGCC
>JAAELZ010000186.1 GCA_024226105.1 Pseudomonadota bacterium
ACCTGCTAAAACGACTGGAGACCAACGAACCCGACCTGGTATTAATGGGGCGCCCCCCTTCCAGCGCCGATTTAAACTCGACCGCCTTCATGGATAACCCGCTGGTGATCATAGCGAATCCGCATCACCCGCTGGCGGGCAAGGCCAAAATTCCCATCAAACGCCTGGCAGGCGAAAAATTCGTGCTACGAGAGCAGGGCTCCGGCACGCGTTCAGCAATGGAGGACATTTTCAAAAAACATCAGGTTGAACCAAAAATAGGCACCCAGCTTTCCGGAAATGAGTCAATCAAACAGGCCGTTGAAGCGGGATTAGGATTGGCACTGGTCTCATTTCACACCGTCGATCTGGAACTCAAGGCCAATCGACTGACGACGCTTGATGTGCAGCATTTTCCGATCCTGAAAAAATGGCATATTGGTCATCGCAGCGGCAAACATTTGTCGGCAACTGCTCAGGCATTCTGGGATTTTGTGCTTGAGGAATCGGCCTGAACTATCCCGTCAGGCGTACTGGTTTTACCCCTATCAAATTTTTTATCGCTAAAGCCCGCTGGTTTAGGATAAAGTTAGCCCTGGCTCAATAGTTTAGTGGGCATACCAATATTACTAATAAAGGTCTTCGGCCATAACTCAATCCCTCAACCTGAATCGAAAAAACCCATTATGAAAAAATTACTCTCAATCAGCCTGATCAGTTTATTCGGCACAATCGCCACAGCACAAGCTGCGGCACCCCTTATGTCTGCTGAATGGGGCGAAGCCGCATGCGAAGCCTGGAACAACAATGTCACCCTGACCGAAGAACTCGGCGGCGAAACCTGGGCCGCCAATGATGGTGGAAAAGGCTACAAAATCATGCAGGTCTATCGCATGGATTGCGACGAAGCACCTACCGTAGAACTGCAAATCTCAGAACAGGATGGCAAAGCCATGTGTACCTATGGTGGGGCGGTCAAATCGAGCGATCTGGACAAAGGTGTGGACTATATTATGTTTGCCAAAACATCAAACTGGGAACGCATGGGCTCAGGCAAAGACGGTGCCATGAAATCCATGACCTTTGGCCGCCTTAAATTTATAGGCCCCAAAATGGAAGCCATGAGTAACATGGGCCCATTCGGAGCCTTCCTGCTGTTAACCGGTGATGTGGAAGGCTCTACTACGGATTGTCCGGCGAACTAAATCCCGGCATCAGGAAGCGTAAAAGCCCGCTATCGCGGGCTTTTTTTATGTACCTCTCGATTGCCGGTTCGCTCTGCTTAGCACATCCGAAGCTACAGGCTTAAGCTACGTCTGCTTCGTCCCCGCGTTCGGTCAACCAGGTTTTGCGATCAGGCGCGCGCTTTTTCGCCAGCAACATATCCATCAGCGCACCCGCTCCATCGGTATCCTGCACACCCAGCTGAACCAGCCTGCGGGTCTCTGGATTCATGGTGGTCTCGCGTAACTGACCGGGGTTCATTTCACCCAGGCCTTTAAAACGCTGCACATTGACTTTCCCGCGCAATTTGTCTTTCTCAATTTGTTTCAATATGGCTTCTTTCTCTTCATCATCCAGCGCATAAAAGATATTTTTTCCAACATCGATCCGGTACAAAGGCGGCATCGCCACGCAGACCCGCCCTTCGCGCACCATGGAAGGAAAATGTTTGTAAAACAAGGCGCACAACAGTGTCGCAATGTGCAAACCATCTGAATCCGCATCTGCCAAAATACATATCCGCCCGTAGCGTAAGCCACTCAGATCGGCCACCCCCGGGTCCACGCCCAGCGCCACCGCGATGTCGTGTACTTCCTGTGAGCCCAGAACTTCAGCTGAATCGACCTCCCAGGTATTCAAAATCTTGCCGCGCAGGGGCATAATTGCCTGAGTTTTCCTGTCGCGCGCCTGCTTGGCCGAACCCCCGGCGGAATCACCCTCAACCAGGAACAACTCCGTTTCTTCCAGCGCCTGGCTGGTACAGTCTGCCAGCTTACCCGGTAAAGCCGGGCCGGTGGTTATTTTCTTACGCTTAACCGTTTTTGTTTTTTTCAGGCGCTTCTGGGCATTGCCAATCGCCAGTTGCGCGATTTTCTCAGCATCCACTATGTGCTGATTCAACCACAGGCTGATCGCATCTTTACTCGGCACCTGGACCAGCTGTGTAACGTCACGCCCCGCCAGGCGGTCTTTGGTCTGGCCGCTAAATTGCGGTTCCTTGATGCGCACCGACAGCACATAAGCACACTGCCCCCAGATATCATCCGGGCTTAATTTAAGATTGCGAGGCAGCAGCTCTCTGAATTCGCAAAACTCACGCACCGCCTCCGCTGCCGCCAGGCGCAAACCCGCGACGTGAGTTCCTCCCTGAGACGTTGGGATCAGGTTTACATAACTTTCCGTGGCGAACTCCAGCGCATCTGCCACCCAGCATAAGGCCCAGTCAATCTCACCGTCAACTGAGGTGTGTGAACCGGTGAGCGGCATTTCCGGCACCATCTCACCGGTGCTCTGCTGCATGCTCAGATACTCACCCAGGCCACTGTCAAACTGCCAGTTTTCGCTGTTCTCGGGGGTGTTCTCATCGATGAAGTCGAGCTCCAGCCCCTGACACAATACCGCTTTGGCACGCAGTACTTTCTTCAGGCGGCTCACGCTGATGCGCGTGGTATCAAAAAACTGAGGATCCGGTTTAAAGCGAATCAGCGTGCCTGAGTTCTTTCGCCCTACCGTTCCAACCGGCGCCAACTCGCTGGTTTTATCACCTCCTTCAAACGTGATGTGATATTCCTTGCCATCGCGTCTAACCCACACATCAAGCGTGGAAGAAAGCGCATTAACCACCGAAACCCCTACCCCGTGAAGGCCGCCGGAAAAACTATAGTCCTTGTCAGAAAACTTCGCACCAGCATGCAATTTAGTCAAAATCACCTCAACCCCGCTAACACCTTCATCTTTATGAAGATCAACCGGCATACCTCTGCCATTGTCTTTAATACTGGCTGAACCGTCTTCATGCAAGGTAACCTCGATCAAATCAGCAAACCCGGCTATTGCCTCATCGACACTATTATCCACAACCTCCTGAATCAGATGGTTGGGACGATCTGTTTCAGTGTACATCCCCGGGCGTTTGCGTACAGGGTCAAGGCCTGATAGCACCTCAATGGATTGTGCATCGTAGCTGGAATTACTCATATTAATGGGGTAGAGATCGATAAAATAAACTTCGTGGATAATAGCCGATAGCGGTAAAATACGCATCCCTAAGCGCTTGATATGCGCACAATTGGAGGCCTGAATTATGCCCAAGAAACAGAATACCCCACAAACCGATATACCTGATTTCGAAACCGCACTGAAACAACTGCAGGAAGTGGTCTCGCGCATGGAAAATGAGCAGCAGAACCTGGATGCCTCAATCGCAGATTATGAAAAGGGCACCCGCTTAGCCGCGCTTTGCCAACAACAACTGGATGCAGCTCAGCTTAAGGTCGAACAGCTGGTAAAAAGCAAAGATGGCTTTCGATTCGAGACGCTGGACACCTCAAACGATGACTGAAAGACTGGCATCAAACGACGCCTCATTTGTAAGCCAATGGGAACGTTATAAAGAAAGGGCCAACCAGCAGCTGGACCGGGTCTTTTCAGAGCTACCCGCCGGGGCAACCCGGGGGCTTGGAAAAGCAATGCGCTATAGCACCCTTAATGGCGGCAAGCGTTTTCGCGCCATGCTGGTCTATGCCAGTGGCGCGTGTTTTGGCGCCTCGACTCGGAGCCTTGATGCACCCGCCGTCGCACTTGAATTGATTCATGCCTATTCGCTGGTGCATGATGACCTGCCTGCCATGGATGATGATGATTTACGCCGTGGCCGCGCAAGTTGCCACATCGAATTTGACGAGGCCACGGCTATACTCGTCGGGGACGCGTTGCAATCATTTGCCTTTGATCTGCTTGCAGAACAGAGCAAATTTCTCAATGCAACGCAGCAACTGAAGATGGTCCGGCAACTGGCGGCTGCCAGCGGTATCGCAGGAATGGCCGGAGGTCAGTCTCTTGATATTTTCGCCACCGGTCAGACTCTGGACCAGGCTTCTTTGCAGGTAATTCACGAGAAAAAAACTGGTGCACTCATCCGCGCTGCCTTACATCTGGGCGCATTGGCCGCGCCCGATATAAGCGATAGGGATCTCTCAATAATTGATGAATACGGCCGCCTGATCGGCCTGGCCTTTCAGGTGGTAGACGATATTCTTGATCAAACTCAAACCAGTAAACAACTCGGAAAACAAAGTGGCGCCGATACCGCCATGGATAAAAACACCTATCCTGCCCTTCTGGGGCTCACTGCTTCACAGCAATACGCGGATCAATTAGTGCAAAGTGCGCAGCAAAGTTTGGTTAAACTTGGGCGTGATACAGATTTTCTGCATCAGCTGGCAGAATTTACCCGTTTTCGAGATCATTAAAGCCTCTGAACCAATACCTTTATAGCCAAAAACCCAAGCGTGAAAAGCGAATCTAATCTCAACTCCCTGCTATCAAACATCGACGATCCGGCGGATCTTCGTAGCCTGGATACGCAACAGCTCATTCAGCTGGCCAGAGAGTTGCGCCACTTCTTAATCGAATCAACCGCCATCACCGGTGGGCACCTGGCGCCGGGTCTTGGTACTGTTGAACTCACGATTGCGCTGCATTACGTGTTCAATACACCCTATGACCGCCTGGTCTGGGATATTGGCCACCAGGCTTATCCACACAAAGTTCTCACCGGCCGGCGTGATCAGCTGCGTACAATCCGCCAGTTGGGCGGTTTATCCGGTTTCTTAAAGCGCTCCGAAAGCGAGTACGATACCTTTGGTGCCGGGCATTCTTCAACCTCGATCAGTGCGGCACTCGGAATGGCCGTTGCGGCACAACAAAAAGACGAGCAGCGTGAAGTGATCGCGGTGATCGGTGACGGCGCTCTTACGGGCGGCATGGCCTACGAGGCGCTGAATAATGCCGGCGATCTGGATGCCAACCTGCTGGTCATTTTGAACGACAACGACATGTCCATTTCGCCTAATGTGGGCGCCATGTCTAACTACCTGTCGCGCATTCTTTCCGGGCGCGCGTACAGTAGTGTGCGCGAGGGCAGTAAAACAGTGTTGAGCACACTGCCGCCGCCGGTTAAAACCCTGGCCAGGCGCTGGGAAGAGCACATGAAAGGCATGGTGATGCCGGGCACCCTGTTTGAAGAGATGGGGTTTAACTATATCGGCCCCGTTGATGGTCATGATCTGCCACTGATGATTTCGGTATTGAAAAATATGGCCAAGCTCAAAGGGCCACGGTTTTTACATATCGTCACGCAAAAAGGCCGAGGCTATGAGCCCGCAGAAGGCAATCCCTGCACTTTCCACGGCATTTCTCCTTTTGATCCGGATACCGGTAAAATCACGAAAAGTGGTGGTAAGCGAAGTTATACCAACGTATTCAGTGACTGGTTGACCGATATGGCAGCACAGGATGATCGCCTTGTCGCCATCACGCCAGCAATGCGTGAAGGTTCAGGGCTGGTCAAATTCTCAGAACAATATCCACAAAGATATTTTGACGTTGGCATCGCTGAACAACATGCGCTGACTTTTGCTGCCGGGCTTGCCTGTGAAAAAATTAAACCGGTAGTGGCTATTTATTCAACCTTCCTGCAGCGAGCTTATGATCAATTGATCCACGATATTGCAATCCAGAAACTGGATGTTACCCTGGTTATTGATCGGGCAGGTATTGTAGGGGCAGACGGCGCCACGCATGCCGGCCTGTTTGATATTGCGTTCATGCGTTGCATACCCAACATGCTAATTTTGTGCCCCAAAGATGAGGCGGAATGCCGGGATATGTTATTTACCGCTTATCGGTACCCGGGTCCTGCGGCCGTCCGCTACCCACGTGGAGGCGGCAGTGGAATTAAAGAACGGGTGCAAATGCAGGCACTTGAAATCGGGCGCGCCGAACGCCTGCGCAAAAGCCGGGCTGGCAAGGGCAAACGTATCGCAATTCTGGCCTGGGGCGATTTTGTAGCAAACTGTGAACCAGTTGCTGAAGCCCTCGATTGCACGTTGGTAAACATGCGCTTTGCCAAGCCGCTAGACGAAAACCTGCTGCATGAACTTGCAAAATCACACGACTATTTTGCCACCGTTGAAGACCATGCGGTTCGCGGCGGGGCCGGTTCTGCGGTGGATGAATTCATGCAGCAATATCAATATGCCCTGCCCGTGTTGAATATTGGTACTCCCGATCAATTCATAGATCACGGCACACAACCTGAAATATACGCACAACTGGGCCTGGATACCGAAGGTATCGAGCACTCAATTCGAGAATTTTGCCTTGAAAAGTGAGCTATCGCAGCCATAACACGCATCATGCCAACATCATCCACAAACATCGCCGACGTTCAATCCAGCCAGGACACCCGCAATATTGCTATCGATAAAGTGGGCATCAAAGATATTCGCCACCCTGTTCGTATTCTGGACCGCGCAGGCAATGAGCAACACACGGTCGCCACGTTTAATATGTACGTTGAGCTCCCGCACCATTTTAAAGGCACGCATATGTCACGTTTTGTGGACATATTAAACAGCCATGAGCGCGAGATATCGGTTGATTCCTTCAAGGATATGCTTAGAGAAATGAGCGAACGCCTGGAAGCCAAAACCGGCTACATTGAGATGAGCTTCCCCTTTTTTATCAATAAAATCGCCCCCGCTTCAGGGGTAAAGAGTTTGATGGATTATGATGTCACCCTGATCGGGCGAATCAATAATGGCGAGTATTGCACCCAAACACGCGTGGTGGTTGCGGCCACCAGTTTATGCCCCTGCTCGAAGAAAATCTCGAACTATGGTGCGCACAACCAACGCTCACACGTTACGATTACTGCAAAAGCCAGTTCCACCATATGGGTAGAAGAACTGATCGATGTGGCCGAAGCTGAAGCCAGCTCAGAGGTATACAGCCTGCTCAAACGCACCGACGAGAAAGTGATCACCGAACGAGCCTACGACAACCCCAAGTTTGTGGAAGATTTGGTACGCGATGTTGCTGCGCGCCTGAATGAGATGGAAAATATACTCGCCTACACCGTCGAAGCTGAAAATTTCGAATCCATCCATAATCATTCTGCCTACGCGCTGGTTGAACGGGATAAAGAACAGCAAAACCGGAAACTTTAATCCGGTATAAACCTTGAAACCAGGCAGTAGCCCCACGTCCACGGGCCAGGCGACACTCCAGCAACGCTTTCTCAGAATCAAGAGTAACCGCGTCTTTGAGGCGCTGGTCATTTCGATCATTGTTCTGTCCGCGTTGTTGATTGGCGCCCGCACTTACCAGATCGATCCGACCTGGAGCAAGGTGCTCACCGTACTGGATTACAGCGTCACGCTGTTTTTTCTCACAGAAATCAGCATCCGTTTCTGGGCAGAAGACAACAAGCGGAATTTCTTCAAGAGCGGCTGGAACATCTTTGACACCCTGATCGTACTCATCAGCATCATTCCGATGAGCAGTGGCGACCTTGCACTATTGGGGCGGCTAATTCGCATTTTTCGTGTGCTACGGATGATTTCAATCATCCCTGAACTGAGAATACTGCTCAACTCCCTGTTAAGAGCCCTGCCACAACTCGGTTACGTGGTGATATTGATGTTCATCATTTTTTACATCTATGCGGCGCTGGGCAGCACCTTTTTCCATAACATCAACCAGCAACTCTGGGGCGATATATCCATTTCATTGCTAACCCTGTTCCGCGTCATGACCTTCGAGGACTGGACCGACGTAATGTACGAAACCATGGCGGTATACCCCCTGAGCTGGACCTACTACCTGAGCTTCATATTCTTCACAGCGTTCGCATTTCTGAATATGGTCATCGGTATTGTGGTCAACGTGATGGAAGAAGAAAATCGTAAAGCCTACGCCGAAGCCCACCAGGACGACCCGACCCTGTCAGACGTAATGGCAGAATTGCAGGATCTGAAACGGCGAATTAAAAACAGTACTCCGTAGGATATGCATAGATCTGCTCTGCCCGGCACATCCTATGATACTTCGGGAAAAGCTCAAACCCCTGACAAATAAACCCCGGCCCAAATCACCGCACACAATAATATCGCCATCAACACCGCCAGCGAACCCAGATCTTTTGCTCGTCCCGAGAGCTCATGCTGCTCCAGGCCAATGCGATCGACAATTGCTTCGATGGCTGAGTTAAGCACTTCCACCAGCAATACCAGACCAAGGCCAAAAATCATCAGGCTGATGCCCAGCGGCGTCCTGCCGATTATAAAGGCAACGGGCAACAGTACAGTCACAGCAAGTAATTCCTGACGGAATGCGGCCTCGTGTTTGAACACGGCTTTCAGGCCCTGTATCGAGCATTGGCCCGCTTTCACGATACGCGACAGGCCACTGCCATTAGGTTTATTCATAATCTATATCTCAGATGAGCTGAGGTTTAGTATAACAAACCTTGCCTGGAATCATTGTTGCGAGAGTGGTTCTGCCGGTTCGGCCATATCAAACATCATACCCAGCCCCAGCAGGCGCACCGGGCGCTCACCGCGCGCATACGCCCGCTCGCACAATTGCCGGTAAACCGCCAAATCCGGTTTACTCCCGGCCTGCTGAGCCGTAGTAGTGACAAAATCCCGAAAGCGCATTTTTAAAACCAGTGTTTTTGGTTGTAGAGATTGTGGTGCCCGACCCAACCGCCGCGCCTTTACTCTGCTTTTTTCGTGCGCGAGCGCATGGCGTTTTAACAAACCCTCAAAAAGAGGATCCAGTGCGTGCTGACAAGCCTCAAGATCTTGCAGATCAACGGCATAGGTATCTTCAATGCTGAGCGATTTGCTCAGGCTGTCATTGTTCACGCCCCGATCATCCCGGCCCCGG
>JAAELZ010000187.1 GCA_024226105.1 Pseudomonadota bacterium
AATGCTTGACAATCTTTCGCCCCATACCGTGGGCATGATCGACCATCTGTTTCTTGTAGGGCAGAATGAATTCGCGAAACAGTTTAACCGACAGCAGCGGGAAGTCGTTACCGCAAATATCGCCGTCAACCATGAAGAAATCCGCTCCGATAAATGCCGCTTCATCCATCAGCGCCTTGTTGAACCGGACGACTTCCTGCATCACCGCGTGAACCAGTTCGGGTTGCTCCATGAACGCGATCATCGTCTTGTCCATGCCGCCCATCACATTCCAGGCCTCCTGAAATGGCCCGTTCAGATTGAGACAGTGGGCTCGTTCGCTACCGAGTCGCGTAACGGTGGCCCGCAGTCCGGCAAAATCGTCGTTTTCGATGCGCGAAACCATGTCGTAGCCGCGCAGTTCTTCAAGCGAACTTACCGCCGGCTCGATAATGGCCGGCATACCGTTCTCGCTCAAAATATACCCGCGTCCATATTTGTCACGGCCAAGATGCTCGTTTACCGCTTCAAGGCCTGTATTATAGACACTTGATGTGCCATCGACGCCAAGCGCTTCCACTACCCGGCAGTAGAGGTCGATCGATTCTGTTGTCTCATCACCCTTGCGTAGCGTTGTTACACCCTGGTGATGCTTCAGGCCCAGAACATCGGCCACACCGATGGTTACCGCTTCATCGAACCAGTCCCACGTTGGCACGCGATCAGGAACACCCAGTTCCAGGGCAGTCATCAGGCGCTCTCTGGCATTCATTGACTTTTCCCACATTGTCGGAACAGGGCTGCATTGAATTTATCAGGCCGGCTCCAGATTCAGTTCAAGATGTTTTGATTTGCCGGCAAACAGCCGCCGCACCATCGGCTCGAAAAACTCCAATGGTTTGGTATCGTAGTCGGGATCAAAAGCGCACTGGTCATATTTATGGCAAAAATATACACAGTCATCGTACCAGGGGTGGTCCTTGAACCGGTCCCGCGCATGGCGGTCACCACCCAGGTAGTGATTGTAATAGTAACCCTGAAAAATGCAGTGATTGGCAACAATCCAGTGGACCCGCTCGCAAACAAACGGCTTGAGGATTGCCGCTGCCAGTTCACCATGGTTGTAGGGGGCAAGTATGTCACCCATATCGTGCAACAACGCGCCGACCACCATTTCCTCATCGGCTCCGTCGTCATATGCCCGGGTTGCTGATTGAAGGCAGTGCTGATAGCGGTTGATCGTATAGCCACCCCAGTCCACATCGAGCGATTTCAAATGTGCGAATATCCGGTCCACAAGATCTGCATTGAATTCCTCCTCCAGTTTCACCAGATGCTGGAACTCTTCTTTTGTCCCATCCTCCATACGTATCCAGTTCACTTGCATGACATGCCTCCTGTAGCTGTTGTTTCTGGTTAATCTGCAGTTTACGCTGCCCGACTGTCTACACAAATTGCTTTGACAAGAATATCAAATTGATATTATCAATTTTGATAGAAATTATTTATGGAAATTGAATGCATCTGATCAACCTGCGCACCTTTATTATCGTGTCGAGAACTGGCGGGTTTCACAGTGCTGCCGAGCGGCTCAATGTTACCCAGGCGGCAGTCAGCGCCCGGATAAAAGCACTGGAAGATCATCTTGGCCAGCGTTTGCTGGAACGCGGGCGAAGCGGCGCCACATTGACCGGGGCCGGACACCAGCTTTTGCCTCATGCGGAAAGTATTGTCAGGAAGTGGAGCCATGCAACCAACATGTTGGGCGTGCCGACTTCCAGAACGGTAGAATTACGCATCGGTGCACAGTTCAGTATCTGGGCACAGTTTATTCTGGACTGGGCCGCGTGGATTGCCGGCGCGCTTCCCGAAATTGAGCTGGAGCTGAGTTTCGATTTCAACACCGATATGCTGAAAGCCGTTCAGGACGGCAAACTGGATATTGCCATCACCCCTGCCACAGCCTCCGAACAGGGCGTGCATATAATATCGCTGGCAGGCGAGAAGATGGTGCTTGTGGCGCAGCGACCTGTAAGGTTGAAAGATGAAAACATGCCGGTTTATGTACGACTGGACTGGGGCCCCCAGATTAACGGGCAGATCGCCCGTGTTGAGCCGCGCCTGCCCGAGAGCAAACTTTCCATTGGTAACGGTATGCTGGGGTTGCGTTATATTCTGGCACACGATGCCTGTGGCTATGTGCCGTTGAGGGCTGCGGCCCAGTTGCTACAGCAAAAGCAACTCCACCGGGTGAAACGCGCACCCGGTTTCAAGACCACCGGGCATATCGTGTACTCAGAAGACAATTCCAATCATTTGTTCGTCGAGCGGGCGATCGAGGGATTTCTAGAGCACACAGCAGAACACCTTTAAAATAATCATGCAATCAGGAGCGAAAAGCGACCGGCGCCGGTGCGCCGCCCCCGTGGAGGCCGGGCGTTAGCCCGAATAGCCGTGAGCAAAAAAAATTCAGACTGAATCAAAATAAAGGTGTTCTGCTATATTTCATCAAATGTGCTCTAAGCACTCAAACGGGTCGCAAAAATTGACGCAAGAATGAATATTGCTGCACCAGTCTGTGAATCGCATGGAAAATTTTTCAAAAACAATCAACGCTGGCGCGCCAGGAATGCGAGGCGCTCAAACAGGTGCACGTCCTGCTCGTTTTTCAGCAGTGCACCATGCAGCCGGGGCAGGGCGTTTTTAGCGTCCCCGCGCAGATCTGCCGGATCGACATCATCAGCCACCAGCAATCGTATCCAGTCGAGTGCTTCAGACGTTGACGGTTTTTTCTTCATCCCCGGGGTTTCGCGTATTTCGTAAAATTGTGTCAGTGCTTCGCTGACCAGCCTTTTTTTGATGCCAGGATAATGCACATCGATGATTTCCTGCAGGACCTCAAGATTGGGAAAGGCGATATAATGGAAGAAGCAGCGGCGCAAGAATGCGTCCGGCAGTTCTTTTTCATTATTCGAGGTGATAATGACTATCGGCCGGTGTTTGGCCTGGATTGTCTCACCGGTCTCGTAGACATGAAATTCCATCTTGTCGAGTTCCTGCAGCAGGTCATTTGGAAATTCAATATCGGCCTTGTCCACCTCGTCAATCAGCAGCACCACGCGTTCATCTGATTCAAACGCCTCCCACATTTTGCCTTTTCGAATGTAGTTTTTCACATCATGCACCCGCTCATCGCCTAACTGGCTGTCGCGAAGTCTTGATACGGCATCATATTCATACAGGCCCTGCAACGCCTTGGTGGTGGATTTGATATGCCACTCCATCAACCGCAGGCCCAAAGATTGGGCAACCTGGATTGCCAGTTCGGTTTTGCCGGTGCCCGGTTCACCTTTCACCAGCAACGGCCGCTCAAGTGTGATTGCCGCATTTACCGCGATTGTCAGATCATCGCCAGCCACATAGCTGTCTGTTCCAGTAAAATTCATATGCTTCCTCAAAATCAAATTGAAGCGGGACCTTATGCGCTGGAGAGCATTTTCACAACTGTTCTTTCGTATATTTTTTAGGGCTTTAATGGTCTGAAAAAGGGTAAAATACAGTTGGCGTATTTCCATCAACTTTCTTTGATTTCCATGTTGCAGGGAGCAATTGAAATGGTTATACAGGCCCGATAACGATTGGGGTGTAGCCAAGTGGTAAGGCAGCGGTTTTTGGTATCGCCATTCGCAGGTTCGATCCCTGCCACCCCAGCCACATATTCTTTCACCAGCTTTTGGTTAGATCAGCAGATGAACATATTATGGGCATTTGTCGAAGTTTAAATTGTATTTGGTGCATTAAACTGCCGCCGTAATTCTGTATCCTTGAAGTCCGGTTCATCGAAAACCCTCCCTAATGAGGCTATTCAAAAACCGGACAAATTATTTGCTACATAAAACGGACAATTGATGAGCTACTGACACTGTTGACAATTTGAATCAAGTTAAAGCTTTTTCGCGTCGGGTTTATTAAATCATCCTCGGTGATACTTTGTTTTTTATCAGGGGGTCCCATGAAAAAAATTGTCATTGCTGTAATATTTGCATCGTTTGGTTTTTCATCAGCTTCAGCGCTACCGGTTTACAACTGGGAACAATTCAAGGATGTTAATCACAAGGGTGTGATACAGGTAAAAGCCAAGGGCGCTAAAGCCCATCATCAGGCTCGAAAGGCGAAGCGGGCACAAACACATGCCAATCGCCAGGCAAGGCGAGCTGTGCACAAGGCCAAGAAACTTCAGCGATTGGAAAACCGAAAAGATCGTATTGAAGCACGTATTGATAAATTGCAGTAGGCTGTCAGCAAAATTATGAATATCAGTTCCTGCCTGCCTGGCGCTGCAGGTAATATTTAAATACTGTTATGTTTAAAAACTTCGCCAGGCATGTTGTTAAAAGTTCATACTAGAGCACTTCCGGTTTAGATTGAATCATTTGACTTGTCTTTCACGTTTGCTGGCAAGGCATGCTTTGCGCAGTGGTCTATACGACCATAAGCGAAGCATAACGCAGTCCAGCGGGCGTGAAAAACAAGCCTCCGGTGGG
>JAAELZ010000188.1 GCA_024226105.1 Pseudomonadota bacterium
AGGGAGAACCAGGAGCTCCCCGCCTACCATCCAGCTGGGTGTGTCCACCCTATCCATACCCATGGTAGACAACCGCCGGTCTCTCCTGACTGAGGAGTACAAAGACAAAAACCTCATTTTTCGACACCCCCCGCATCAAACTAGATTGTACTTCAGATAAAATTCACCTCAAGAGTGTTTGCCAGAGTCGGAGCACTGCTTCCGCACCTTACATACTACACTTTGCATAACATTCACCCCTCAACGGTGTTTGCCAGAGTCGTACCACCGCTTCCGCATACTTTTTGTTTTTCAATTAACTTTGACACACAGCGACCATCCTTTCACTGCCGCAGCCAAAAGCCAACGGATTAAATTGCGCAATGCTTCTGCTGCTGCTCACAAACCACCTAATGAATCGCCTTTCCTATGTTAACCTACGGCGGTTATTTCTCTCACGCTTACCATACTCGGCGAACCATGCCTGTCTCATGTTTACTACCCTAAAGCCAGATTCCAGCATCTACATCTCCTTTTCACGGATGGAATGACAGAGCAGGTCCCACTAGCCTGTGATCTAGGAACACCGCCGTTGGACCGCTGGTGCCGTGCTTGGACGGCACGGTGGGCCACGGTGCGGTGTTGTAGTGGTATTTTTCATCCACCTGCCCTCACATAAAGTTCTTCTATCGACACAGTGCAGCGTTTTGTAAGCACCTTTCAGGTTTAACCATGATCAGACCTTGCTTTGCGCACGCGCAAAGCAAGGTCTGATCATGGTACGTCGTGCTTTTCGCATTTAAGGCATTTTGCGGCGGGATCTGAATTTCGCTAAGTCATTTTCCTGTACGCCCATAAGGTCCTGGTATAAGTTTTATTGTTTTTGGTGAATTACGACCTCGGACCGGTGTCCACGTCCAGTACGCACCTCCGGGACACCAAAATTAAGGTTTTTTTTGATTTTCATTTTTTCATTTTTTTCAACTTTTTTCCACTTTTTGCACCCCCCATCAAAAAAAACCCCTAAGTCCCTCGCCTACTGGCCCTATAGGGCCCGGTAGGGCAAAA
>JAAELZ010000189.1 GCA_024226105.1 Pseudomonadota bacterium
CCGGGTGAACTGGGAGACAGAATATACGATAACATCTCCAAACAGGCCTGGAAGGAATGGCTTGGCCAGCAAACCATTCTTATCAACGAAAACAACCTGAGCCCGATCAACCCCGAACACAAAGCCCTGCTTAAAGCTGAAATGGAAAAATGGCTTTTCGGCGCAGGCTGAACTGCCTGAAATCAGCCATTCGCCATGCAGCAAAGGGACTGGCTCGACCCCTCCCTTGATATCTCCCGAAAGCATTTGGCGATTCGCCTGCTACCCGAATTTATTAGCAGCGCCCGTGCTGACATATTACTCAAACACCTGATTGATAACACCCCCTGGCAACAGCCTCGCGTCAAAGTTTACGGAAAGTGGCACCCTACCCCTCGTCTGGTGAGCTTTTATGCTGATGAGAAACTGTCTTACGGCTACTCGCAAACACTGCACGGCGCCCTGCCCCTGACGACAACACTTTTCGATTTAAAAACCCGTATTTCACAACTAACTTCGATACCGTTTAACGCCGTATTGCTCAATTATTATCGAGATGGCCGGGACACGATGGGCTGGCATGCTGATGATGAAAAAGAGCTCGGAGTTCAGCCTACTATTGCGTCATTAAGCCTGGGTGCTGCACGGGACATTCATTTTAAAAGCAGAAACGGGGGCGAGGAATTAGTCAAATTAAACCTTCCTTCAGGCTCCTTACTCATAATGGATGGCGATACCCAACACTACTGGCTTCACCACATCCCTAAACGCGCCAAATGCACGACACCAAGAGTTAATCTGACGTTTCGCAATATAGGCCCGGCTTAAATAGACCGCTTTACATTCAAAGCTGATTGAATTGCAGGGTGGATAAGTGCAACGCATCCATAAAAAAGATCTGGAATCCAGCAAAATACAATGCGTGATATAACCCGCCTGCAAGAAACAGATTGCCTGAATAACAACTATTGAAATAAGCTAGCCGCTCTTTCAGCCAACCGTGTCCAACCAGGGAATTCAGGATAATGAACAAAAAAGACTGGCTCCTGCTAATTTCGATCAGCTTCATGTGGGGCACGTCCTTTTACTTTAACTCGATCCTGATTCAAAATATTGGGCCCTGGACGCTTACGGCCGGTCGTGTCAGTATCGGCGCGCTGGCATTGTGGGCCTATATTGTTTTGTCCGGCCGAAAAATCCCCACAGATCCGGCCCTATGGCGTTTTTACCTGCTGCTCGGTTTTATCGCCTATGCCCTGCCCTTCACGGCAATCGCCTGGGGGCAACAACAAATCAGCGGTGGACTGGCTTCAATTATCAATGCAATGAACCCGATTACCATACTGATCATCACTCACTTCTGGCCTGGTGGAGAAAAAGGCACACCAGTGAAATTTTTTGGTGTGTTAATCGGTTTTGCCGGTGTTGCTTTGCTGACAGTTCCAAAATTACAGGCCGACGCTGTTGACGAAGTTGTGGCCTATTTATCCGTGTTTAGTGCCACCATCTGTTACGCAATTGGTTTTAATATCGTGCGACGTCTAAAAGATCATCCGCCTGTGATCACAGCCGCAGGAGCGCTTAGCGGCGCGGCGCTCACATCAATCCTGATCGCCGGCTTTTTTGAAGGCGTTCCGGCCGGTTTCAAGCAGGAAGAAATACTGGCCTTGCTTGGCATAGGCCTGATTTCGACCGCGCTGGCTTTTTCAATCATGTACTATTTGCTACCCCGAATAGGGCCGGTAAACTTCTCCATTGTTACCTTTATGGTTCCTGTTACAGCAATTTTTCTGGGGGTAAGCTTCCTCGGTGAAAATCTTGAAGCAATCCAGCTTATCGGAATGTCGGTCATTTTCCTGGGTTTACTGTTCATTGATGGCCGACTATTCAAGCGATTTACGCAATAGAGCAGCACTCAGATAAATGTATTAGAAAACAAAGGAAAACGGCCGTATAAAATCACCCGCCTTGCGAAAGAACCCGCGGCATATCAAATTGGCTCATTTTAAAAAACTCTTGAAGTGTCGTCTCTTATCACCTACCTTTCAATTTGAATTACGCACACTATCTCAAGGAAAATATGAGCGCGAATCTAAAAACTGAAACAGTACTGACACAGGCCGGTCACTATATTGGCCGCGAAACAGGGTCGATTGTACCTCCTATTCAACCCTCGACAACCTTTGCCCGAAATGAGAAGGGCGAGTTGTACAGTAGCGATCATATGTATGCCCGAGACCAAAGCGTAAACAGCGAGATGGCTGAATCAGTTTTATGTGAACTGGAAGGCGGTGCCTCATGTAAGCTGTTTGCTTCAGGAATGGCTGCGGCAACTGCTTTGGTACAGACTTTGCGGCCTGGAGATCGGCTGGTCGTACCTTCGATTATGTATTGGTCACTGCGCGCCTGGATGATCTCATTTTGTGAGGATTGGGGGATCTCACTGGCCTTTTATGATCCGACAGATGAAGAGGATCTGGAGAAAATCGTTAATGAGGCACCTACAAAAATGTTGTGGGTGGAGTCACCAGCCAACCCGACCTGGGAAATAGTCGATATCGAAAAAGCAGCTAAAATCGCTCATAGTGCAGGCGCTCAACTCGTTACGGATTCCACTGTATCAACACCCTTGCTCACCAAACCACTTGAATTGGGTGCTGATTTTGTGTTCCATTCAGCTACAAAGTACATTAACGGTCACAGTGATGTTGTGGCGGGCGCTTTGATTACTGCGAAGGAGGATACTCGTTGGGAAAAGGTTTGTAGCATTCGCGCTCAACAAGGAGGAATTCTGGGCCCATTTGAAAGCTGGTTATTGCTTCGGGGAATGCGAACCATGCACCTTCGTGTAGAGCGTGCCTGTGAAAATGCCATCGCTATTGCACAACATTTTGAAAATTTTTCGGGTGTTCTCCAGGTCCTTTATCCAGGACTCACCTCTCATCCCAATCATGAAACGGCTGTGAGGCAGATGCGGGGCGGATTTGGCGGCATGCTCTCAATAAGGTTTAATGGTGGAAAAGAAAAAACAGCCCACATCATGGGCCGATTGAAGCACTTTGTGCGAGCAACCTCGCTAGGTGGAGTGGAGAGCCTGGTGGAGCACCGTGCTCTTATTGAAGGCGATGGCACTCTGGTTCCTGATGATCTCCTGCGCTTTTCTATCGGTATAGAAAATGTGGCTGACCTGATTCAAGATATTGAAAAAGCCATTCAGGCCTAATCTCCCCAGACAAAACTTTATGGTTTGCATCAAGGTAAGCTGGTAAAAGGTACGCCAGGGTGTCGCGTATGATTCTATCGAGGCTTCGATCAGGGTCGCATTACACGGCCTGACCACGATTTTTTCTATGTCAGCTTCTCTTTGCGGATGAAACTGCTTCAGCTGAGCTAGCGAGACATTACCGCTAGAACTTTTTGCAGGTAGGCAATATCTTCCATTCTGGCAGCTTCCCCCTCAGTATCTCCGGTAGATTGTTGCATGGACAGTTTCCGGTATTGTGCGCTCATGGCCTCTTTAGTGTCTGCAATCAACGCGGCCTGTTGCTCCAGTGTGAGCGATATACTCTTGCCAGCCTTGTATGAAGAGGACAGCTTCTGGCCGTTGCCGGAATAGGGGACGTTAAGGATCTCCCCGGTCGACGGGGTGAACCAATAATGCGTGAGCGAAAAAGAACCCCCGACGTTGCTAAAGAAATAAGCACTCCCGGAATCATAATCCGGATATCCCCAGTCACACAAAACCAGGTATTCGCCATACTGGGTTGAATAACTGCCGACCAGGCCCCCTTCGCACCAGTTACCGGAGAAATCTTCAAACAGGCTACCGTGCCCGTTGATGAGAAATATCGACGGGTCCGAGCTTACCTTCGCAGTGGAACTATTAAATCGGTAATAGTTGGTCGACTCATAGTCGTCGTCAGAGACATAGTAGCGCCAACGTCCGTGAAGCTGCTTGACCTTGCTAAGCCCGGGGCTGTCACCCTGGGCCGGCGGCTCGGGCTGGTTTTGATTTGCCGAAGCGATGATCGCCGGAATGACCATTAGCAGCAAATCATCGGGTGAACTGGTCGACGGCTCCGTGGACATGGACAGAGATGGCGTATTCTCGGCGAAGTATTCATGGCTGTCGGCATTGGCCATCGCTGATGATGGATTGGTATCTGCCAGCACCCGGCAACCGGCCTGACCATACTGATGGTCATCAGTACTCGCCACTACGTTAAAATGGGACACCTCGTGGACGATGGTCCCTGCCTGTGAATCTGTCCCGGTAAGCGATGCATTCCAGAATGCGTTACAAAGATGTATCTCGTACGGCACACTGGGATATACGTATGCATAAGCGTCGCTGGTGCAGTCGCAGACGAAGCTTATCTGCTGTTCGCCAAGTGCATCTGAAATGGAAGAAAAATTGTTCAACACCGAGGAGTAACGGCCTGAGTTATATACTCCAAACCATTCGAGATAACGCGGGGCATCGCTGCGCTGGTTGACTGGCGTGTTGCTCAGATCTTGATGAGCCTGATCAGCAATCACCTGACTCTGGGTGAAGGCATTGTTAAGTGTGGTCTGCTGATTGACAGAGCAGCCAGAAAAATTGGCGGCTTTGAACCTTGCAGTATGGGAAATCGGTACAGTAATTGTTGCCTCCAACGTGTTGGAACGTATATACCCTGTCCTCGCCGCATCGCTCCCCGTCTGCTTATTCTGCATCTGGTCAAAATGCAGAATGTCTCCGGTAGTGAGTTGATATTGAATCGTGTAGTCGCCTGTTTCCTTCATTTCATACAGCTGTGATAGATCAAAGCTGGTTTTTATTGTCTGGCCTGGCTCAATTGTCTCATAGTCTTCTAACTGAGGCGGCCCACGCTTAACCAGTTTTCCGATATACGGGACATCTACGCCATCCCGTTGCACAACAAACATATTGCTGGCAAGTTCGTCAGCCAGTGGTGTTCGCCAACTGAGAACATACAGCACCTGATCTGAAGTATTTTCTATCGAGTAGCGAAGTGTGAATGATTGGGCCTGAGATTTTTCCTGAGTAGCATTGTAGCTGATCTCAATTCGCAAAGGCCAGTCCGCAGGATCAGGCTGGGTGCCCGCCGAGGGCAAACTAACGCCCAGCAAGACCATCAGAAAAATCAAATTACTCAATAGTTTTTGAATACTGACACGGGTTTTCATTTATATACTGTCTCCTTTTATCCCTTGGCTAATGGGCATTAGATGCCCCGAAATTTGTTGCAATATAGTAACTGCCAACCCTATAAGGGTCAAGCTCTTAGCGACTCACAGATATGAACGACTCGTAGCACATTCTCCGTAAATTGTGGGGGATTATTTGATCGCGAAAGGCTGAATCCGGGCGGTGAATAGGACTGCTACAAATGGCGAACCTTCGCGCGAGAATTGGAAGCGGATCCTGCATCGATGCGTGATGCAAATGCACTTGCGTTTGTGCCAAAGAGCCAGCCCTCTGACCCCAAAATCCCGACATGAGCATTCTACTTTGTATC
>JAAELZ010000190.1 GCA_024226105.1 Pseudomonadota bacterium
GCTTTTATTGTGTTTATAGCCGAGCAGGGTGTCGGCCAACAGCAGATGCAGTATTGCTTAATAGATAGGAAAAGTCAAAACTGAAAGGGCTGATTTGGACAGATTTGTGGAAATATTTTTCCAACATTAAGTATTTTTGCCATGTTTTGTGGTTTCCGGGTGAGAGCCCGGCTTTTTAGGAAGTATATTACACGGTATGGACTAGTCGTGTTGGGGATGTCATTTTCTGATGTTCTCGCTGATGCGCTGGTGCTTACTTTAAAAGAGGTACGCTCGCGCGCCCTTAATTTTGCATCGCCAAAAAGTAAGCAAAAAGGCGACCCGGGCCGCCAGCCCCTTCGGCCTAGTTCATTTTTCCTGCCCTGCGCTACTCGATTATTTCGGGTGCTGCGGAAACGCAATTGCTATTTGCAGACAGTCCTCGCACTAATCCGAAATAATCTCCGTTGCTCGGCTGGCTCTATCGAGAATTAAGGGAGTGGTATTTTGCTAATTTATGCTTTTTGGTTGGTGGGGTACTTGATGGTTTACAGTGCTTTTTATTTGAGAAGGAGTAGAGCCTTGAATCCTTTCGGATCAGACCATCAGGATACCGGGGCGTTAATATCAACTCCTGAATTTGAATCTGCGCGCTTTTGGGGTCCCCTTAGAACCAGCCGAGCATCGCAGAATTCTATGGAAAAGTGCGAGCACTGTCTGAGCGCAAGCGAGTTGCGCAGCACCCATAGAATTCGAGAAGCGCAGGGAACCCCCGAAGGGGGCTGGTGGCCGGGGTCGCCTTCTTTGTTTCTTTCTTGGCGACTCAAGAAAGAAAGTAAGCGTCAGCGCATCAAGCGAAAATAACAGAAAATGATACCCCCAACACGACTAGTCCACCACGTGTAAACTATGAAAAACATCTCACCCCACCCTCCATTCCCTCAAATTCCCGCCAATCGGACAATCTCGCCGCAAGGTAAACAAAGCCCGATACAAATAAATTGCATGCTCCATCCCTTGCAGTTTTTTCGCATACTTCGCCGGTAACTCGGCCGCATTAATAAGCGCCTCACAACTATCAAATTCTTCCAGCAGCGCAGCTGCTGTTTTCGCCCCCACCCCTGGAACCCCGGGTACATTTACCGAATTGGAGCCCACCAGGGCAAAATAGTCTGCGAGTTGATCAGGGCGAACCCCATAACGTTTCAAAATTACGCCACGATCGACTGGTTTGTGATTGAAGTGATCGTAAAGCTGAGTCTTATCATCCAGCAACTGTGCCATCAGGTGGTCGGTTGACAGGATCAGGTTGCGGCAATCGTGCGCGTGGGTGGTATGTACGATGCTGGCGATAATGTCGTCAGCCTCGTAGCCCTCTACGTCCAGCCAGCTGATGTTATGTTTGTCCAGTATCTCCCTCAGTTTCGAAAAGCTGGCGAGCATGGCTTCGGGCTGTGGTTTACGATTGGCTTTATAGGGCGGGTACAGTGCATGCCGCCAGGTGGTCGCGTAGTGCTCAAATACGCATACGGCATGACTGGGTGGGTGCAGTTCAAGAATATGTTTAAACGCGTTTTCGCAGGCATTCAGGAAGTGCTGGATATCCGGGGTGTCGTCCTCAATCGCCGGCAGGGCGGAATATATCCTCCGTACCATGTTCAATCCATCGATGATGAGTAACCTGATCATCGGGTTATTATACTCCCCTCTTTGACAAAGAGGGGTTGGGGGAGATTTAACGAAGTGATGTTGAATCGTGAAATGGCCTTAC
>JAAELZ010000191.1 GCA_024226105.1 Pseudomonadota bacterium
AGATTCCCAAGTAATTCGGCTGCCGGCGGAGCTGGTGGCTGGTAGCCATTTTCACCAGAAGCAGCAGCCAGTGGTGTTTTTGTAAAAAAACATAACGTTCATTATCGAGTGCCGGCGGAGTGCCGGCGGAGCCTGGTGCCTCTCACGCTTTGTGGGCCGCACCGGCGGCCCCGGCCGGCAATCTGGTTCCGATGGGTTCTTTATAAAAACAGAATCGGAACCAGAATGCCGGCGGAGCTCTGAGCCACGAAATCGTGAAAAAATGAAGGGGTCCCCCAAACTAGCGGAACCACCGTGCTGTCGAGCAGTACTTCACCCAGTTAGGCGCTGCAGAAAACAATGTGCTTTCAAGAGGCGTGCGTGCCACAGCGGGCCTGGGAGGGTAGTCCGCGCCTCGAGTGCCACTCCTGATTCCGACTGCTTGCCAACCCGAGGCTGTTGCATATCAAGCTCATGGGCAGCCTCACATCTTCCAGGGACCCTGTAAACTTGTACCGTTTGTGGTCCTTGTTTTGAGCCCGGATTCTGGGCAGAGGAACCGTAGACAACGAAATGGCACCCACTGTTTGGAGTCGGAGGACGGTCCCAAAATGAGGACCACGTTCGTCCTGGCAGTTTTCCGTCGGGCACCTTTTGACCGTCGGTCATCGCAGCAGCGATTCGCCGCGAAGCCTCACAACGGGCAGCACCAATTGCAGCCAGGCGGCGATGGGTAACGCGTGGGAGGACGGGTTCACAGCCTGGGCCGAACACCGCGTAGTCAACCCAGCTCCCGCGTGGAGCCATGTATGCACGCTTCTCTGTGCGAAACTGGGTTGATCAAGCAGGCGCCTTGTAGCCGGCAGGCAGCACCAGAAACCACCAAAAAACAATGTTTGTTTTGTGTTTTTTCGGAATTTTCGTGCGAATTCGCGGTCCCATTTCTGAGCCCAGAATCTGGGCACAAAATGGGGACCGCTTTAACAAAAAATGAAAGGCGGTACCAATTTCGTGCCCAGAATCTGGGCACAAAACGGGGACCACATTTCAGGACATTTTTTGCCAAATAGGTGACGCAAGGGACCACAGAAACAACGGCCAGGCCGAAGCATCATACCCATGGCCCCGCCCCATCACTGAGCACGCTCCTGGCTCTGTCCAGGAGCGCCCAGCCCCGCACACAATGAACACGTGCGGCAGCGACGGCAGCTCCAGAAGCACATGCCGATCCACAGCAAACCACAGCTCAGAGAAACGCGGCTGGGCTGTAAGACGACAGTGCTTGAAACCTTCCTGCAAGCCCTGCACAGCACGACGCGTGAAGAGAAACCTGCAAGGAAGAATGCTTTGTCAGATTTGGACCTGGCGGCCACAGCTTGAGGACCACATCTCCAACTCCCGGTGCCCTTTCGTTGTCTACGGTTTCTGTGCCCAGATTGCGGTCACAAAACAAGGACCACAAATTCGTCACCATTTTTGGCGCTCTGGGGCAATCGCTTTTGGGTCGCGGTACACCCGCGCCGTCTTTTTGGAATTATGCGGGCGCCCCGCGAAGGCTCGACGTCAAACTTGGGTGTGTGTTCACTTAATGTTTCTGGAACTGACGGCACGAGCCTCGGACCTCCTTCGAAACATGGTCTCCAAACTTTCATGATCCATCCCGCGGTCCGTAGCTCCAGCCGAAAAACAATTACTAGGAACTTCCAGCGTAGAGGAGCGTTCAGTGTCGGTCGCAGCTCTCCCGCACGACGTTTTCGCGTTGATTCGGCTGGATGCTGAATCGTTATCGCCGCATGGTTTCACGGAGGATGGGAAATCAGCTGATTCTTGTATCGTTATCTGTTATATCGCTACATGGTTTTCCAGCGGATGCGGATTCACTTGACCCTTGTATAGCTATATAGCTGCATGGCTTCACGGAGGATGCGAATGCAATGGGTTCGCATGCCAAACGCATTCAGGCGGCAAAGCAAATCGCATGCAAACACATTTATGAACAAATTGCCAGAATACCACACAACAAACGTGCCGGCGGAGCTGGCCAAAACACGGCGTCCACCAGAAGCAACAGCCAATGGGGTTTGAAGAGCACCACCAAAAAACAAGAAGAAACACAAAAAGTATGAAAATACACATTATACACAGATTCCCAAGTAATTCGGCTGCCGGCGGAGCTGGTGGCTGGTAGCCATTTTCACCAGAAGCAGCAGCCAGTGGTGTTTTTGTAAAAAAACATAACGTTCATTATCGAGTGCCGGCGGAGTGCCGGCGGAGCCTGGTGCCT
>JAAELZ010000192.1 GCA_024226105.1 Pseudomonadota bacterium
ATTTGCCCGGGGTCGGTGGAAGGGCCGCGTATGGAGGGGGTGCTTGAACGTGAAGCCGAAGCCAAGGGTATGTCGCGCGACCAGGTTTATGCGGGTTACGTAAGCGGTACCTCAATGCGCAGTTTTGTTGAGGGGGCAGACATTGCCAATATGGCGGTATTCCTGGGTAGCGATGCGGCGAAACTGGTATCAGGGCAGGTGATTGCGGTGGACGGTCATACGGTCAATCCGGATCCTAAAATATAGGATTGTGTAATCAACACGAATTTTTTTCATCATCCCAATAGAGCCCATGTTCCAGGTGGTGCGGATGGAATTCCTCGATATTTAGAATTACGTGCGGGCCTGCGGCGGCGATAACAAATGCCATCAGGGTTTTAAAAAAATAAAGGCGATTCCTGCTTGCGCCTTGTCATGGCCATTGTTTAATCTTGTTGCCTCAGCCTAAACACTGCAACTGCTATAAAGGGTGCCCCTATGCCGGATGAAAAAACACGAACGCCCGAACGTTCAGAAGGAGATGTAAATCTTTCACCGCGTCGCCGCCAATGGTCGTCAGAACATATCGGCCCGGAAACCTCTAAACTGCTGGAGCAGGACGCCCGGTACTTTCTCCACCAATCGCTGTCTACGCCTTGCCTGAACGCCGTTCGTGCCAGCAAGGGAATCTATCTTGAAGATATGCAGGGCAGGCAGATTATGGATTTTCACGGTAACAGCGTGCACCAGGTGGGCCATGGCAATGCGCGTGTGATTGAAGCCATCAAAGAACAACTGGATGAAGCCCCTTTTTGCCCGCGCCGTTATACCAACCAGGTGGCGGTAGACCTGGCGCGACGACTTACTGAACTCGCGCCGGGTGGCCTCAACAAGGTTTTATTTACACCCGGCGGTACTTCCGCGATTGGCATGGCGCTTAAGCTGGCGCGTTATGCGACCGGGCGACACAAAACCATTTCCATGTGGGACAGTTTTCATGGCGCCTCACTGGATGCGATCTCGATTGGTGGTGAGGCCCTGTTTCGAAAAGATGTGGGGCCGCTACTACCGGGTACGGAGCACATACCTGCGCCTACCCGGGGGAAGTGCTTTTTTAACTGTACCGATGAAGAACACACGGGCTGTACTGACTACCTTGAGTATGTGCTGGAGGTGCAGGGCGATGTAGCGGCGCTTATCGCTGAGCCGATGCGCTGGACTACGGTGGAAATGCCGCCCCCGGGTTACTGGTCAAGGGTGCGTGAGATATGCGATCGCCTGGGCGTGTTATTAATTTTCGACGAAATTCCATCGGCTCTAGGCCGCACAGGAAAAATGTTTGTCTGCGAACACTTCGACGTGGTGCCTGATATGCTGGTTATCGGCAAGGGCCTGGGTGGCGGCATCTTTCCCATGGCGGCCCTCATCGCGCGTGAGGAACTGGATATCGCGGGTGATCGTGCCCTCGGGCACTATACCCACGAGAAAAGTTCAGTCGGCTGTGCGGCCGCGTTGGCAACCCTCGATTGTATCCTTGAGGAGGGTTTGATTGAAAATTCAATAGCGCTGGGGCAGCACGCTTTGCAGCGCCTGAGCGAAATGCAATCCCGCTTACCGCTGATATCTGATGTACGTGGTATGGGTCTACACCTGGGTATCGAGTTACGCCGGGACGGTGAGCCTGCGGTAGATGAGGCTGATGCTGTTCTGTACCATTCGCTCTCACATAACCTGAGTTACAAAATCGGCGCTGGCAATGTTTTGACCCTGTGCCCTCCGATGACCATTAATCGGAGGGAACTGGATCGCGCGCTGGATATCGTTGAGTTGGGTATCGCGACGGTAGGTTAAATGTAGAAAGCCCCGGCGTAATCTCACCTCCCCCTTTATCAAAGGGGGATTGAGGGGGATTTAACACAGCTCAGAATATTGATGAATTGTGTATTCGGACAGCACTTAAATCTCCCCCAACCCCTCTTTAATAAAGAGGGGGATTTAAAGGCTAATAAACCCCCAGGTCTTCGCCGCAAATCACTTCGCCTGAATAGGTTTCCTTGATCTCGGCGACCAGTTCGGCCTCGCTGGTTCCCCATAAAAGAAGATGAGTTAAAACCAGTTTTTTGGGTTGAACCTGATTAGCGATGTCCGCAAGCTGCTTCGTAGAGGTATGCATGTGTGCGTGATAATGCTGCCATTCTGGTGATCGATTCAGATAGGCTTTTTGCGAATACACTTCGTGTACCAGTACATCGCAGCCTTTCCAGAGTTCGATGAGTGAATCCATCGGTGCGGTATCGCCTGAAATCACAATGCGCCGGTCTGCGGTGGTGAACTGATAACCAAGCGCCAGCCAGCCTTCACCATGGTCGACTCCGAATGCTTCGACTTTAACGTGATCGTCCTCGTAGGCCAGCCCCGGTTCAATTTCATGGCTAAGCGCACCATAGGCATCCGGATTGATGGGCTCAAAACCACACACACGTGATTTGCGATCCATGGCATAGGCGGCAAGGATGTGCCGGGTCATGTCTGTCAGGCCGGGCGGGCCATAAACCTCCAGCGGTTTTTCTCGCCCCAGCACCCACGGGCTAAAGATCAAATCCGCATAGCCGGTGGTATGGTCTGAGTGTAAATGTGTGAGAAAAGCGGTTTGCAGATTTTTTGCCGCTAAAGCAGAGATGCCATCTCGTTCAGCAGCAGCGGCACGCCGAACAATGCCCGGCCCGAAATCGACGATATACGGCTTTTCATCAACCACAATCGCCAGCGAAGGCCCCATGCGGTCAGGGTCGGCATTTGGGGTGCCGGTTCCCAGTAATACAACGTGAGTGTCGGACATTTTAACTCCTGGATCTCCTGTGAAAAGCCAGTACTGGCTGGATAGTATTAACTAGATTAACAGACTTCAGATTAATAATTCAGTAGATATTGGGGGCGAAATTGCCACTTCTAAGTAATTGATTGTTATGTGTAATGCGTTTATATAATTAGTTTATTTGCAAAACATATATAAATTATATATAGTGTAATTACGTTTTATACGTTAAAAATATAACCATACACCTCTCCAGGAGACCTCGAAAATGAAGACACTTAAACCCTTCGCGGCAATATTGACCGCCACCAGTTTGCTTATTAGTAGCGCTTACGCAGAGACTAAATGGGACATGCCAACGCCTTATGGCGATGGCGTACACCACACTAAAAACGTTCGCCAGTTCGCTGAAGATGTTAAAACCGCCACCGGTGGTGAGCTGAATATTGTTGTTCATTCAGGTGCGTCTTTAATCAAGCACCCGGAAATTCACCGTGCCGTGCGTAGTGGCCAGGTGCCGGCGGGCGAAATGTTCATGGGACTGTTAGGAAATGACAATCCTGTTTTTAAAGCCGATAACATTCCTTTTCTGGCATCAGATTTCGATAGCGCCAGAAAATTATGGGCAGCATCGCGACCGGCGATTGAAGCATCACTGGAAAAAGATGGCGTGAGATTATTGTTCGCAGTGCCATGGCCGCCGCAGGGTTTTTATACCAAGAAACCATTGAATTCGGGTGCTGATCTCGAAGGCTTGAAGATGCGCGCCTACAGCCCGACAACTTCCCGTCTGGCGGTATTGTTAAAGGCGACACCAACCACGGTACAGACACCGGAAATTCCTCAGGCTTTCTCAACGGGTATTGTTGATGCCATGGTGACTTCGCCCAGTACCGGGGTCAGCAGCCAGTCCTGGGACTATGTTTCAGACTACACCGATACGCAGGCCTGGATCCCGAAAAACATGGTCATCGTAAATGCGCGAGCGTTCAAACGTCTGGGTGAAGCTGAGCAAAAAGCACTATTGGAATCGGCCGCTACGGCTGAGGCCCGTGGATGGGAAATGGCGCAGGCGGAAACCAGTGCAAAAACGGCTATGCTGGCCGAAAACGGAATTAACGTAGCCCAGCCGAGTGATCAACTTAAAGCAGATTTGCAGGCGATCGGTAAAACCATGGGTGAAGAATGGGCCGCTGAAGCGGGTGATGCTGGCAAAGCGATCATGGCCGCTTATCAATAGCAGTTCTTGAGCTGAATAAGTCATGCGAAACACCCTCGATAAACTCTATGTAGGTGCCGGCTTGTTAGCCGGCACGTGTATTGTGCTGATCACCCTGATGATTTTATTGCAAATCGTCGGGCGCTGGTTCGGGATAATTATTCCCTCGACCGAAGATTTCTCCGGTTATTTACTTGCTGCGGCTTCATTTCTGGCGCTGGCGTATACCTTCCGTCAGGGTGGGCATATCCGTGTGACATTGCTTATTCATCGCTTTTCATCGGGTTTGCAACGAAAACTTATGATTGCGGCCATGATGCTGTTTACCGTGATGATGGCTTACGGTGCCTATCACCTATCATATCTGGTTTACGAATCCTGGAGTTTTCACGAACTCTCACAGGGTTATATTGCGGTGCCGTTGTGGATACCGCAGGTACCCATGGTGCTTGGTGCGATTCTGTTTCTGATCGCGTTACTGGATGACCTGGTGGGTGCGCTGCAAGGTGGAACACCCAGTTTTATCGACCTGGAGGAATAAACCATGGAAGTCACTAATCTTGTAATTATCCTCTCAGCTGTTCTATTCGGTGCCCTGCTAGGCGGCGTATGGGTGGCGGCCAGTCTGTTTCTGGTAGCCTTTGTGGCCTTATTGTTAAATGATAACAGCAATATTGGCCTGCTGTTTGCCACGACCACCTGGGGCACCACGGCGACCTGGACCCTGGCAGCCTTACCCCTGTTTATCTGGATGGGAGAAATACTGTTCAGGACTAAACTTTCGGAAGATTTGTTTCACGGGCTGGCACCCTGGTTGAAAAAAGTCCCCGGTCGTTTGTTGCACGTCAATATTCTGGGTTGCACTATTTTTGCAGCAGTATCCGGCTCATCAGCCGCTACGGCGGCCACCATTGGTCGTATGACCATTCCCGAACTGGAGAAGCGTAAATACCCGATGCAGATGGTCATCGGTACGCTGGCCGGTTCCGGGACCCTGGGATTTTTAATCCCGCCTTCGATCATCCTGATTGTGTACGGTGTGTCTGCTGAAGTATCTATCGCACGTCTGTTTATCGCGGGTGTCCTGCCCGGCCTGATGCTGGTAACCTTATTCATGGGTTACACCGCGATCTGGTCGATGCTGAACGCGGATAAAGTGCCGGGAGACGACAGCCCGGATTTACCCCTGAAACAAAAACTGTATGAGACCCGCCGATTATTTCCGGTCATGGGCCTGATAATTTTTGTGCTGGGTTCGATTTATGCCGGCTGGGCAACCGCCACCGAAGCGGCGGCATTGGGTGTTTTTGGCGCCTTAAGCCTGTCTTTGGTGACCGGAAACCTCAGTTTCAACACGTTTAAAGATAGTTTGCTCGGTGCGACGCGTACCTCGTGCATGATCATTTTTATTATAGCCGGTGCCTCCTTTTTGAGTTTGGCAATGGGTTTTACGGGTATCCCGCGTTTGTTGGCTGAGCAAATTTCGGCTATGGGTTTATCCCCTGTTATGTTGATTGCGGTGCTGACGCTATTTTTCATGTTGCTGGGGTGTTTTCTGGATGGCATTTCGATTGTGGTGCTCACGACGTCTATTGTCCTGCCCATGATTGAGCGTAGCGGTATTGATTTAATGTGGTTTGGTATCTATGTGGTACTGGTGGTTGAGATGTCGCAAATCACCCCGCCGGTCGGATTCAATTTATTTGTAATGCAGGGTCTGACTAAAATCGATATATTGAGCATTGCGCGTTATGCTATGCCCTTCTTCCTGTTATTGATGACAGCGATTATCCTACTCACCGCCTTTCCAGGAATAGCAACATGGTTACCAACGTTGATGACGCAGTAAGTTCGGGGCCATTGGCCCGAGATGTTGAAAATGGTTCTAAATGGGAGTTCTGGATTGACCGGGGTGGCACCTTTACGGATATTGTCGCGCGTAAGCCTGATGGCGCGCTCGCGACCCACAAGATGCTGTCGGTTAATCCGGATCAATACGCAGATGCGGCCATCGCGGGTATTCGGCATTTTTTAGGGCTATCGGCTAGTGAGGCGATCCCAGGTGGACTGGTTGGCGCGGTTAAAATGGGCACCACGGTGGCCACCAACGCCCTGCTGGAAAGGCAGGGCGAAGCGACGGCGCTGATTATTACCCGGGGGTTTGGAGATGCCTTGCGCATCGGCTACCAGACCCGGCCGGATTTATTCAGCCTGGATATCGTATTGCCTGACATGCTCTACCAGCAAGTGGTGGAAATCAACGAGCGAGTCGGCGCAAGTGGCAAGGTGCTGGAGCCCCTGGATGAGGACCTGGCACGGGTGCAACTGGAAGCCGTTTATGCTTCAGGTATTCGCTCGGTGGCGATTGTTTTGATGCACGGTTACCGTTATCCGGAGCATGAGCTGAAACTGGTCAATCTTGCTAAAGAGACTGGTTTTACGCAGGTTTCCTGTAGCCACCAGGTCAGCCCGTTGATCAAGCTGGTCTCGCGTGGGGATACCACGGTTGTGGATGCTTATTTGACGCCGATTCTGCGCCGCTATGTACAGTTGGTCGCGGCTGAGCTGGAAGGTATGGTCGCTACTGGCGGCCAGTTAAAATTTATGCAGTCCAGCGGCGGTTTAACCGATGCCCAACTGTTTCAGGGCAAGGATGCCATTCTTTCCGGTCCTGCCGGCGGTGTGGTTGGTATGGTACGCACTTGTGAGTTGGCGGGGTACAAGCAGCTTATCGGTTTTGATATGGGCGGTACCTCAACCGATGTGAGTCATTACAATGGCGAACTGGAACGTGCTTTAGAAACCGAAGTCGCGGGAGTACGAATGCGTGCACCGATGATGCAAATCCATACGGTAGCCGCTGGCGGCGGCTCGTTATTGACTTTCGATGGTGCGCGCTATCGGGTTGGTCCCGAGTCCGCCGGAGCCTACCCTGGCCCCGCAGCCTATCGTAATGGAGGCGCGCTTACGGTTACGGATTGCAACGTCATGCTGGGTAAATTGCAGCCGGAGGCTTTTCCTTCGGTCTTCGGACCAAACGCCGATCAGCCACTTGATCGAGAGGCTGTAACACAACAATTCAACGCACTTTCCGAAAAAATCAGGGAAGCGACGGGCATCAGTAAGACAGCCGAAGAAGTCGCTTCCGGTTATTTATCGATCGCGATAGAAAGCATGGCGAACGCGGTAAAAAAAATATCCGTACAGCGCGGATACGATGTCTCCGATTACACTTTATGCTGCTTCGGTGGTGCGGGCGGGCAACACGCCTGCCTGGTGGCGGATGCCCTGGGCATGAAACAGGTGTTTATCCATCCCTATGCGGGGGTATTATCCGCTTATGGCATGGGCCTGGCGGATACTACCGCGACCCGGCAAAAATCAGTCGAAAGCCAACTGAACCTGGCACTGGTCCCCGAGCTAAAACGGCTTGGTGATGAACTTCAGTCACAGGGTGAAGGTGAGCTAAGTCAACAGGGTATTCAGTCCGGTGAAGCCCGGGCGATCTGGCGGGCCCATGTCCGCTACGATGGTTCTGATACCTCCCTGTTATGCCCCTATGGTTCGCCCGATGAATTGCGTAACAGCTTTGAGCATCTGCATCAGCAACAGTTTGGTTTTACCTCGCCCGAAAAAGATCTGGTGGTCAGTTCACTGGAAGTGGAGATGGTGGCTTCCGGACAACGCGTTGATCAACATGTTTGTATTGAAACGCCTGTAGAAAATGGTTCTTCTTCTGAACTATATCAACATAAAGTATATATGGCAGACGAATGGGAAAACTGTGGTTTCCATCAGCGCGTTAAGCTTAAGCCCGGATCCACCACTCAAGGCCCGGCTGTCATTATTGAAGAGACGGGCACCGTAGTGCTTGAACCCGGCTGGCAGGCCGAGGTGACTGAGCGTGGTGATCTGATCCTGAGCCGCTACCAGGTTTTGGCACAGAGCCACGCGATTGGCACTGAGGTCGATCCGGTAATGCTGGAGATATTTAATAATTTGTTCATGTCCATCGCAGAACAAATGGGTTTTGTGCTTGCCAATACGGCGGCCTCGGTCAACATTAAAGAGCGTCTTGATTTTTCCTGTGCCATTTTCGATGCACAGGGC
>JAAELZ010000193.1 GCA_024226105.1 Pseudomonadota bacterium
ATGCTGTAGTACAGTGTCAGCACAAACACGCCGATAGCCATTGCGAAGGTTGCATTTGGATCGGTGCTCGGCACCACCTTCATATAAGGAATGCCTACTAGTTTAGACAACTCCGGGATCACATCCACCGGAATCAAATCCATCACATTCATCAGCAAAATCCAGCAAAATAACGTCAGCGCGAGGGGTGCGACCAGATCATTCTTACCGGTAAAGGAACCGCGTACGTTTTCGTCAATGAAATCGATAATCCATTCGATAAAGTTCTGCATGCCACCGGGTACGCCAGCGACAACATTTTTTGCAACTTTCCGAAAAACCATGAGGAAAATCACACCCAGCAAAATCGACCAGAACATGGTATCCAGGTGGATCGCCCAAAAACCCATTTCTTTGGCTTCGTCTGCGCCGTGTGCGATACCCCAATGACCATCCGCATGGCGGCCATAAGTGAGGTTCGTCAAGTGGTGCTTAATATAACCCGCGGAGGTCAGCGTTGCTTCAGAAGACATAAATTTTCAAATCGTTTTCGTCATCAGCGTGGCGAACCACACTACATTAATTTTCTAAATTTCCCTGCAGGCAAAATACCCGGCTTGCGCCAGGGCAAAACCTGCCAGCAATGGCAAAGGCAACAAATTCAGGAGTAACACTCCGCCTGCAAAACCCGCCGCAAACACCAATAATCGTTGCACCAGGCCTGAAAAAACCGGCAGCATTACCACATCAGGCTGCGTATAAGCTAATTCGCTGGCCCTTTGTACACTGCGCCTGGCCAGAATGGTATTAAATATCGCCAGACCAGACCCGAAAGCTGCAGCGAGCGCATGGTTTAGGCCAAATACCAGGCTCGCCACCAGAACGCCTGCGATCAGCAACCCGAGTTGCGCCTGCAATACCTGCCTGAAACAACCAGACAATTTACCAGGCATGCGTATTCTGGGGCTGCGCATTATAAAAAAATCTATGTGGAGCGGTCAACGGATTTATATAAGTATTTCACTATGATTCGTATTTATTACATAAGTAACTCTAAGCCAACCCTGAAAGTCAGCACTATCCGGCTTATTTCCCCGACTCTATCCTGGCAATAATACCGTCGAGCTCATCCAGAGAATGATAATGAATCAACAGTTTACCCTTACCCCCGGCATCCTGAATCTTTATCTTTGCGCCCAGGGCATTAGCCAGCGAATCCTCCAGACGAAGGATGTCCGGATTCGTCGCAGACACGGCTTTTTTTGGTGTATCCACATTTTCCAGAAACTTTTTAACCCATAATTCAGCCTGTCGGACGGACATTTTGCCTTTCACGATGGCTTGCGCTGCGCGAACCTGATCCATCTCCGGCACACTCAGCAAAGCACGTGCATGCCCCATATCGAACATCTTCTGCTCCAGCATCTCCTGCACGCCGGGGTGCAAAGCCAGCAGGCGCAATAAATTGGTGACTGCGGTACGCGAACGACCAATACTGGTTGCTGCCTGTTGATGCGTCAGGCCAAATTCCTCCAGCAATCTTGAAATACCCCGCGCCTCTTCCAGCGCACTGAGGTCTTCACGTTGAATATTTTCGATCAGGGCGACCGCGATGGCCGCTTCATCTTCAACTTTCCTTATAATGACGGGTACTTTCGTGAGTTGCGCAATTTGCGCTGCCCGCCAACGGCGTTCCCCGGCGATGATTTCGTATTTTCGTGGTGCCAGCTCGCGTACCAGAATAGGTTGTACTATACCCTGGGTACTAATTGATGCCGCCAGATCCTGCAAGGCCTCCTCCCCCATATTGGTTCGTGGCTGATATTCGCCGCGCTGCAACCATTCTACGGGCAAGGATTCCAGTCGATCTGCCGACGACTCAGACCCACCCTGAGCCGAAACATCTTCACGATCGATACTACCGCCGCCGAGTAAAGCGTCCAGCCCACGCCCCAATCTTGCTCTTTTTGCCTTTGTCTTTTTTGCCTGTGATTTCTTTATACTTGCCATTTGTCGGTCCTAAAATTTCATCCGCCAACGTTATATACGCGATCGAACCCTTACAGTGCGGGTCATAGTCAAGCGCAGATTTGCCGTGGCTCGGTGCTTCGGCCAATCTTATATTACGCGGAATTAGAGTTTTGAATACTTTGTCCTTAAAATGCTTATTTAGCTGCCTGGATACTTCAATTGTCAGCGTATTGCGCCCATCATACATGGTTCGCACCACACCGAGAATACTGAGACCGGGGTTAAGTGCCTTGCGTACCATGCCCATAGTCGTTATCAGTCCACTCAAACCCTCCAGGGCAAAATATTCACACTGCACGGGTATCAATACATCCGTGGCTGCTGCCAACGCGTTAATCGTCAACACGTTCAGCGAAGGCGGTGTATCAATCAGAATCACGTCATACTCTCCCGCAACGCGTGCCAGCGCATCACGCAAACGGAAATCTTTGTCCGTAAATTCCAGCAACTCCACCTGTGCGCCCGCCAGCTCGGGGCCTGCAGGCAAAATATCGTATTGATCAGCCGAGGCCACAATCGCCTGCTCGATTTGGGCATCACCCAGCAGTACATCATAAATGCCCGCCTCGATGGCATTGATATTTACCCCGCTTGAAACGCTC
>JAAELZ010000194.1 GCA_024226105.1 Pseudomonadota bacterium
AAGAGGGGAGCTTTTTCAGAATTCTGCGACTGCTTTTGTAGCCACAAACAATCCTCCCCCTTTAGAAAAGGGGGACAGAGGGGGATTTAAAATGCTGGATAAACGATTCATGGTTCAGCATGCCCGGGTGGTTTTTAAATCTCCCCCAACCCCTCTTTGTCAAAGAGGGGAGCTTTTCCAGCGCTTAACTAAAAAAGGCGATTTTTATTGGCCGTTTGCGAAAATCTTTTCGCGCCTGTTTTTGTTTTCTCTGCCGGTTCTGCTCAATGCTTGCGTTGTCCACCAAAGCCCGTTGGAGGATGTCGACGAACTGAGCAATGCCGAAACTCAGCTGAAATGGGAGAATCATCGCGCCCTGGTATCTTCGATCGAAAGCTGGAAAGTTAAAGGGAAAATCGCGGTCAAAGCCGGCAGCAAGGGTGGGCACGCATCCCTGCGCTGGGACAGGAACAAAGATGTCCAGCATATTGAATTATTTGGGCCGCTTGGTGGTGGGCGAGTTGTGATCGATGCCGGTGCCGAAGGCGCACATTTACAGGATACCAAAGGCGGTGATATACGTGGTGAGTCAATCGCAGGATTGGTGGAGCAGCGCCTTGGCTGGCCGTTGCCTTTTGACCAGCTTCCCTATTGGTTGCGTGGTTTACCCACAGGGGAAGAGGCGAAAATTGAATGGGATGAGCTGGGGCAGGTAGCACGAATGAATGATTCGGGCTGGCAGGTGAGTTATCTGGAATACCAGGGCATAACGGGTGTGGATGGCAGGCAGATGCAGGTCCCGCGTCAGGTCGAGCTCAATGCGCTGCCGGGAACCTTGCGTGTTTACGACAAAAAAGGTGAGTATCTGGGCGAGGACTTTTTTATTCGCCTGATTGTGAAATCGTGGTTACCGTAATGAGTGCTTTAAATCCTGTAAGCGAAACCTGGTTAGCACCTGCCAAGCTCAACCTGTTTTTGCATGTGACCGGGCGTCGGGAGGATGGCTACCATACCCTGCAAACGGCGTTTATTTTTCTGGATTTTGCCGATACTTTGCAGTTCGAACCAAATGACAGCGGTGATATTACACGTTTTGATGTTAAAGGCCGGCTTGAAGTTGATTTGCCGGAAGAAGATCTTTGCGTGAAAGCGGCAAAATTGCTCCGGGCCCATTGTTGCGTTTCACAGGGCGTGCGCATTCGTCTTACAAAGAAGCTGCCAGCCGGGGCCGGGCTGGGAGGCGGAAGTTCCGATGCAGCCACGACTTTAATCGCATTGAACCAACTATGGGGAACCGGCCTGTCACGTGGAGAATTAATTGAATTAGGGCGCCAGCTTGGTGCCGATGTGCCGGTTTTTATACACGGGGAAACCACGCTTGCTATAGGGGTCGGAGATGAGTTTTTACCGCTGGATGTGCCAAAACAGGCATATTGTGTGCTTATACCCCAAATACATGTCTCTACAGCGCAAATTTTTTCCGATTCGTCATTGACACGCGACACCCCAATAAAGACAATACGCGGTTCTTTGCCGCCGGTGCTTTTGAACGAT
>JAAELZ010000195.1 GCA_024226105.1 Pseudomonadota bacterium
CAAGTCATCTACCGGCAGGACAATGACGTGGTTACGAACACCTACACGACCATTTTCTCGACGATATCCGAAAAAAGTTGTATTTGCTAAGTCTTGGGACATTTTTATCTCCAGAGTATTATTCAGATCAACGACCTGAATCGCCTACCAGCGTTTTGTTTTAATATTATGAACATGTGCATGTTCACCTTTTCCGATATCTGCAACTACCCGGCCGATATCAACACCGTACTTAATCACGGTATCCCCCTCTTTTAGGGGCGTAATCGCCAGCTTATGCCCGATCGGTATGTCACTGGCGGCAGTGAACTGGATATCTTTATCCTGATCCATAATCCATCCGGATATGACATCACCATCTTTAACGCCTTCAACGACCACAACGCCAACACTATCACCCTCATCGTGAACCACAAAATCAATCATTTGCCTCAACCTCGATTTATCTAAACAGAATTACACTACTAATTTCCGTGGCCAATATTATGCCAACTCAGTTACTGTGTCAACCGGTCTTATATAAGACTATATGTATAAATTTACCGGCTTTTTCATCTGTTTATACAATTAGTTAGGCACCATATAGCAGAGTTAGTCCCCATATATAAGATCGGTTCTACCAATTTTGTTGCTAATGCTGGTTTCAGATTCCTTTTACCTTTACACTTGGCCGTGGCGAAGTTGGTCGTTTAATGTCTGGAACAATTATTTGGAGGCAATCCGTATTGCTACTCTCTAGCGAAAAGGGGTCAATCCCGCTCTACATGCAAATCAAGGAAATGCTGGTTGCGAAAGTTTCTGCTGGTGAATGGGCTCCGGGAAGTATTATCCCAAGCGAAATTCGGCTTGCTCAGGAGCTAAATGTCAGTCAGGGAACTGTTCGTAAAGCAATATCTGAGCTTGTCGAAGCCAACGTACTGGTACGGCGGCAGGGAAAAGGCACTTTTGTTACTAATCATGATGAAAACCGGGCGTTGTTTCATTTTTTTCATATTTATAACAACCGCGGCACAAAATTTATGCCGGAGTGCGAAACACTTTCCTGTAAAAAGAAACATGCATCACGTAGCGATGCTGCCAGCCTGGAAATTCCTGACCGTTCTGAAGTCGTTCGCATTGAACGTATTCGAAAACTCGAAGGCACTCCGACGATAGCAGAAACAATCACGCTACCGGCCGCACAGTTTAAAGAACTGGATCAGATCCCAACAGACGAACTTCCCAATATGCTGTACGAACTGTACGAAACCCGGTTCGGTATCACTATCCATAGCGCCGAGGAACAGTTACGGGCGACACGCTCCAGCAAACGAGATGCAAAATTACTGGGTGTAGAGCCCGGCAGCCCGCTTCTTGAGATCGTTCGTATCGCCATGACCCTTGACGCAACACCGGTTGAAATTAGAACCAGCCGTTGCAACACTTCGAGACATTGCTACCGCAACACGGTGTTTTGAGGATAGTGCCAGCAAAGCAATGCGTTCCTACACTGTGCCCCGCGCGTTGTAACAACACAGGATACAGGATAATCCAATTGCAACACTTTTTGAAAAATCTACTTAGATCTTCAAGAGAAAATATGAAACATTCATTTATCAGGATCACGTTAAGAACACTTGCAGCAATAACGCTGTTGTGTAGTCCCGGCCTGGCAGCCGCACAGACTGTCACCGTGTATAAATCACCTACCTGTGGTTGCTGCACGGGATGGGTGGATTACCTGCGCGACAATCACTTTGACGTTCAAACACACGATTTAGAAAACCTGGCTGGAATCAAGCAACAATACGGCGTAGAACCCTCACTTCAATCATGTCATACCGCGATTGTGGACGGTTATGTTGTAGAAGGGCACGTTCCAGTAAAAGATATTCACCGGCTTATTCAGGAAAAACCGGATATTAAAGGTATTAGCGCACCGGGCATGCCAACAATGTCACCCGGGATGGCCAGCCTGATACCGAAAAATTATAACGTGCTGAGTTTTGATGCCGAAGGAAAGGTAGAGATATTTAGTCAGTATTGATCAATTTGTCATGGCGCCGAATCAAGTTTATCTAAAGAATATTTCCGCAGTGCTTCTTGCATTTCGTAATATGTGCGATATCTAATCCCTTCCCGTAGTAACCTGGAATATTCAAACAGTATCGCAAAGAATGATCCGGTTTGGGCCGCACGGGCGAAATGCTTCTTATCCGAAGGTGTATGGTCTGGCCGTTGAACCAGAATAGCAATCACGAATTTATAACCCGTACTAAAGAGGGTTCATAATCCGGTGGCGCCTCATACCCCATAAGATTAAACACCGTGGCCGCAACATTGGCCAGGCCGGGGGTTTTGATATCATCGCGTAAACTGTATTCGCCCTCGAAGGCCGTATCAACAATCGTAAAGGATACCGGATTCAGGGTATGCGACGTTTTCATTACTCTAGCGTCGCCGGTTTGTATGAATACTTCTTCCGCGTTGCCGTGATCGGCGGTGACTAAGACGATACCACCGAGGTTGGCTACCGCTTCGATCAATTCGCCAAGGCATTCATCGACCACTTCTACTGCTTTTTTGGTAGCCTCGAAATCACCGGTATGACCAACCATGTCTCCGTTTGCGAAATTAATTCGCCCGAATCGCATTCCCGGCTCGTTAAGCCGTACGATGGTCGCATCACAAATTTCGCGCGCCTTCATTTCAGGTTTCTGGTTGAACGGCACCAGGTCCGATTTGATCTCGTCATAACGTTCGAGTTCTTCGCACAAATATCCGCTACGGTTACCGTTCCAGAAATACGTCACGTGACCAAATTTTTGGGTCTCGCTAATGGCAAACGTTTTCAGGCCTTCGGCGCACATGTACTCCACCATGGTCCGCTCAATCAGCGGCGGGGAGACCAGATAATTTTGCGGAATATGCAGATCACCATCGTATTCTATGATACTGCAAAAATACAGATCCGGCCGCGGGCCTCGACCAAACTCTTCAAAGTGCTCCTGCTCCAGAGCGCGCGAAATTTCCATCGCTCGATCACCGCGATAGTTGTACAAAACCACGGCATCCCCATCACACATCGGTCCAAGCGGCCGGCCCTTCTCATCGTTTACCACGAAGGCCGGGATGTCCTGATCGGTGCCCTGGGGAAAACGGGCATAATAGGCATCCACCGCGGCCCTGGCAGATTCTGTTTTTTCGCCTATTCCCAAAACGTGACAATCATAACCCTGTTTGACCATCGCCAGATTAGCATTGTAGCGATCCATGGTAATGGCCTGGCGCCCACCTCCGGACGCGATACGATAATCACGGCCCTGGTTTGTATAGTGGGCCAGTTTTTTCTCCAGCTGTTCAAGGTAAATCAGAGCGGACCTGGGTGCCACATCGCGTCCGTCCAGAAGCGTATGCAGCCGCACCTTCTCTACGCCTGCTTCATAAGCGGCCTGTAATAAGGCATACAGATGGCCAATATTCGCATGCACATTACCATCGGAGAGCAGGCCCAGAAAATGTAAGGTGCCGCCCGCCAAAGCTCGGTTAATGCTGGCCTGCCAGTGTTCACTATTGAAAATGTCGCCCGAGACAATGGCCTTATCGATCAGGCTCGAGCCCTGTGCAATAACCCGGCCAGCCCCCAGGGCGTTATGGCCAACTTCGCTGTTTCCCATATCCCCCTCACTGGCCAGGCCCACCGCAGTTCCGTGCGTAATGAGCTGCGTGCTGAACTCACTTTTCAGCAAATCATCCAGCACGGGGGTAAATGCCCGGGTGACTGCATTGCCGGGGTGATCCTGCGTCAAACCCACACCATCCATTACAATCAATAACAAGGGGCCTTCACGTCCCGCAAATTCTGCCTGGGGCTCTAGCTTCATATTCATCCTGACAGCTGTTGTTTACAAGGTTCCGCTAAGCTTCTCAGCCAGAGCACGCAATGCCTGGCCGCGGTGGCTGAGGGCATTTTTCTGCTCAGGGCTGAGCTGGGCTGAACTACAATCGTGAGTAGGAACATAAAATACGGGGTCATATCCAAAACCATTTTCGCCCTGTTTCCGGGAGGCGATCCTTCCCTCCCAGCTACCGTCACAAATCAGGGGTGAAGGATCATTTAGGTGACGCATATATACCATGACACAACGAAATCGCGCCGTTCTGTTTTCTTCCGGCACATCCTTCATCGCGACTAGTAATTTCTGCAAGTTGTCCTCATCGCTTGCACCATCCCCGGCATACCGGGCAGAATAAATGCCGGGCGCTCCGAGCAAAGCATCAACTTCCAGGCCCGAATCATCCGCAATCGAAGCCAGGCCGGTAAACGCGCAGGCGTGACGCGCTTTTTTGATCGCATTTTCGACAAAACTCAAACCATCTTCAATCGCATCCGGACAATCAAATTCACTTTGCGGCAGGATCTCCCAGGGCATATGCTTCAACATTGCGCGTATTTCACGCAACTTCCCGGGGTTGCCGGTCGCAAGGACAACTTTGTTCATATCGGCAACTAGGAGGCCAGCGCTTTAGTTTGTTTCTGATGCAACTCAAAAATTCCTTTTTGCGCATACGCAAGTAAGGTGCTCATCTCATCCATACTAAAAGGCGCCGCTTCAGCCGTACCCTGAACCTCAATAAAGCCTCCCTGATCATCCATCACCACGTTCATATCTGTTTCAGCTCGGCTGTCTTCGTCGTAGTCCAGATCCAATACCGGGATGCCCTGGTAAATACCCACAGAGACCGAAGCAATCTGACGTTGAATTGGGCTGTTTTTAAGCAAACCTTGTTCCATCAGTACGGAAACCGCGTCGGCCAGCGCCACGTAAGCACCGGTAATCGAAGCCGTGCGGGTACCACCATCCGCTTGCAGTACGTCACAATCAATCAGAATCTGGCGCTCACCCAGGGCTTCAAGATCAACCGCCGCACGTAAAGAGCGTCCGATTAAACGCTGTATTTCCTGAGTTCGCCCGGATTGCTTGCCACGTGCCGCCTCACGGGCCATACGTGAATCGGTAGAGCGGGGCAGCATTCCATATTCCGCCGTCACCCAGCCCCGGCCCTTTCCTTTCAGGAAATGCGGGACTCGCTCTTCGATGCTGGCTGTACACAGCACCCTGGTGTGCTTAAAGCTGACCAGCACCGAACCTTCGGCGTGACGTGTGAAATGGCGATCAAAATGCACTTCGCGCATTTCATCCGGCTGGCGTTGACTGGGGCGTGACATAAGCTACTTATTAGAAACAGGGTGCTGAATTTTACTGCAAATTGCTTTCAATTTGAGGAATCTCGTGCGCTCTAATTCAGGGTAAAAGGGCAGGGTTGCACTGTTTTGGTGCGACAGGGCCCGTATTAGTTGAGCTGTGCATAAGCGGCGGCTAATAATTGTCGCATATTTATTAAAACACAGGAATCAGCATGAAAATGATAACGGCCATCATTAAGCCCTTTCGGCTCGATGAAGTTAGAGAGGCGCTTTCAGAAACCGGGATCACCGGTATGACCTTAACAGAAGTTAAAGGCTTTGGGCGCCAGAAAGGGCACACCGAACTCTATCGGGGTGCCGAGTACACCGTAGATTTTCTCCCTAAAGTAAAAATCGAAGTAGCGGTAACCGCTGAGCAGCTGGACGCCGTGCTGGACGTCATCATGCAGGCTGCTCAGACTGGCAAAGTGGGTGACGGCAAAATATTCGTAAGCAATGTCGAAAAAACTGTGCGTATCCGTACCGGTGAAATCGATAACGATGCACTTTAATCGAGGAAGAGACAATGGAAAACAATATATTTGAATTACAGTATGCAATTGATACCTTCTATTTTCTGGTATGCGGCGCACTCGTCATGTGGATGGCGGCCGGCTTTTCGATGCTCGAAGCAGGTTTGGTGCGCTCTAAAAACACCACCGAGATTTTGACCAAAAACATCGTTCTATTTGCCATCGCCTGCATTACCTATCTGGTTGTGGGTTACGATGTAATGTATGACGGCGGTATCTTTCTCGCCGATATAGCGCTTGATGGCGCCGAGAATGCAGATGTCCTGATAGTCACCGTCCTCGCAGAATCGGCTGAAGCCGGTTTTGACGGGGGTTCGGTTTACTCAAATGCCTCTGACTTTTTCTTTCAGGTGGTGTTCGTAGCAACCGCGATGTCGATTGTTTCGGGTGCGGTTGCCGAACGTATGAAACTATGGGCTTTCTTCCTGTTTGCAATTGTTCTGACCGCTTTCATCTATCCGATGGAAGGCTCATGGACCTGGGGCGGAAAGGCCGTATTCGGCCTGTATAACCTGGGCGAGCTCGGGTTTTTAGATTTTGCGGGTTCCGGTATTGTTCACATGGGGGGTGCCGCAGCGGCTCTGGCGGGCGTGTTATTGCTGGGTGCGCGTAAAGGCAAATACAATGCTGATGGTTCGGTCAATGCCATTCCCGGCGCGAACCTGCCTATGGCAACCCTCGGTACCTTTATCCTGTGGTTGGGCTGGTTTGGTTTTAACGGTGGTTCCGTACTTAAATTGGGTGATATCGCAAGCGCCAACGCAGTCGCAATGGTCTTCCTCAATACCAATACCGCGGCAGCCGGTGGCGCGATTATGGCCATGATTCTTGCCCGTTTAATGTTTGGTAAAGCGGATTTAACCATGATCCTGAACGGTGCACTGGCTGGCCTGGTAGCGATCACCGCCGGTCCGGATACACCAACACCACTCGCCGCAACTTTGATCGGTGCCGTTGGTGGCGTCATTGTAGTGCTGTCCATCGTAACACTGGACAAGCTCAAAATTGATGATCCTGTGGGTGCGATTTCTGTACACGGCGCAGCCGGTGCCTGGGGACTGCTGGCAGTTCCGCTAAGCAATAGCGATGCCAGCTTCTCCGGTCAGTTGATTGGCATGGCCACCATATTCGTATGGGTATTTGTTACCAGCCTGATCGTTTGGGGGATTATTAAAATGATCATGGGCATCCGCGTGGATGAACAGGAAGAGTACGAAGGCCTTGATATTGGAGAGTGCGGTATGGAAGCTTATCCAGAGTTTACTCAATAATTTGCAAGTTTCTCAGATCAAAGCCTGGTCTGGTCTGCCGCCGTCGAAAGGCGGCGGCTTTTTAACTTTAGTGCCACCCTGTTAAGCGATGTTTTTAGACACACAGGTTGCAGAGCACACTGGATCTGCTTTTTCTCTGTATCTAAATCCATGCTAAATTTTTCCTGCTACTGCTAGCCAGGATAATTCACGCGCTAGAACAGGCTCACCGGGTCAACATCAATCGACCATTTCACCTTGCGGACGTTTTTCTCCTGTTCTACGCGGTCGATCCAGACTCCCAACCATTGATGTAACGCTGAGCGTTGCCCGGCACTGACTAAAAGTTGAGCATGATATTGCCCGCTCCGTTTAAACATCGGGCTTTTTACCGGGTCGTAACACAGGGTATTGGCGGGCTGTAAGCGCCTTCCAAACTGCGCTACTGTTTCCAGGAACCGCATCAACTCATTGGCTGCGGGGCCCCTGGCCCGCCACAACGCCATATGGCTAAAAGGTGGAAAATGCGCTGATTTTCTTAAGCCTAATTCTCTGCGGGCAAATTCCGCGTAACGATATTGTTTGACCGCCAATAACGAGGGATGATGGGGCAAATATGTCTGAATTAGAACACGCCCTTTTTCAGCACCCCGACCCGCCCGCCCGGCAACCTGTATGAGCTGTTGTACCAGCAGTTCCGGTGCTCGGAAATCCATGCTGTGTAAGCCCTGGTCCGCATTGATCACCAGCACCAGTTTTACCTGAGAAAAATCATGCCCTTTGCTCAGCAGCTGAGTACCCACCAGTATATCAACCTCGTGAGTATGCACTTTATCCATCGCCTGCTGGAGTTTCCGTGCGGTATTCAGTTCATCCCGATCAAAACGCTGGATATTTGCCTGCGGGAAGCGCCTTTTTAAACTTTCTTCCACCTTCTGGGTGCCTTCCCCCAGGTCTATCAGGCCCTGCTCATCACAGGCATCACACGCTTGCGGGATGCCGCGTGCTGCACCACAGTGGTGGCACTGCAGGACGTTACTCTTTTGGTGAAGCG
>JAAELZ010000196.1 GCA_024226105.1 Pseudomonadota bacterium
CAGTTGGTCAGGGTCGACCAGACTGGATAACCCAGATTATTGAATGTGGCGTTGGTAACAAAATGTGCCCCGTTGAACACAAAACTAATCGCAATAAAGGTACAGAAGAACTGAATCAGAGAAGCCGCCTCAGGCTGTGCATGAAATATTTTGATAATGTATCCCTGCGCAAACCATAAAAGCAGTGATATGGCGGCCACAACCAGACTGGAAAAAAGCAGGGAATCAATCAAGGTTTGACGAACCCGTTGCATGTTTCCGGCCCCGAAATTCTGCCCGACAATTGGGCCCATCGCCCCGGAAAGGGCGAAAATAATGCCAAAGCCAACGGGGATAACCCGGCCAATAATCGAAAAGCCCGCCACCGGCCCATCACCAAACCCGGCAATACTGGCGGTAACATAGGCATTACCCACCGGGGTTGCTACATTGGTCAGCACCGCCGGAACTGCGATTTTAACGATATTGGAAAGATCATTACGAAACTCCCTGAAGCCTATGGTACAGGGTAGACAGTTACTTCGAGCCACGTACAACGCACCAACAAGCAGCACCGTAATGCGAGCCATCACAGATGCAGTAGCCGCACCGGCCACGCCCATATCCAGCCCAAATATCAGTATCGGATCCAGTACAGCATTCACGATGCCCCCGGCGATAGTCGTGAACATAGCACGTTTCGCAAACCCCAGGGCACGCAGCACACCCCCGGCACTCATCGCTAGCGCCAATATTGGCATCGAGGGCACAATGATACGAAGGTACAGGGTCGCGAGCCGGTGTGCTCGCCCGGTGGCACCCAGTGAATCCAGAAAGAACCCGATGTTTAACCATACAATAAGCGCGAGCGGAATCGTTACCACCATCGCAAACACACAAACACTGGCAACATAACGACGTACTGAAAGCATGTCTCCCGTACCCGCTGCCCTGGAAACCAGGGCGGCCATGGCAATCGCAATGCCTATACAAACAGCCGTAGTAAAAAACAATATCGAGCCGGCATAACCAATGGCAGCGGCAATCTCGACTTCACCCAGTAAACTCAGAAAATACAAATCCGCGAGATCAACGAGGAAAATAGCCATCAAACCAAGTGCTGCGGTCGATGTCATGACCACAATATGGCGATACAGTGAGCCTGTAACGAATCGGGGAGAAGTCATTGCTAATACGCCAAATCCAGGAAAAGGCTTAGTCTATTACAAACGATTGTATTGCCGATGAATTACTGCTGACACGTTGAGCATACCGATGCTGAAAATCGAAACGTCAAAATATTCTGTTAAAGGCTTGCGTCAATAATTTCACTTTATCCGTTTCACGAGGCATTCGTTTGCAGACCAGTGACAGCTCAAATTGATAACTCATGGTTTCAGGAAGCAGGATCCTGATCGACCCCTGCAGCAATTCCTGTTCAATATAACTTTGCGGCAGGTACCCCAAATACCGGCCCGACAGTACCATCGCTTTTCGGGTATCAAATTGATAGGCCCTGGCTGTGAGATTGAGTTTTTTGAGCTGCGCCCTGCCGGCGGGATCAATGTCTATTCCGGGATGAATGGTCGGCATAGAGGCCAGTGCTTTTTTGCTTATGTTGCAATCATTCTCAGGAAAAAATGGATGCTGCTCGCTACAGCATAAATAATTCGGTTCATTGAAAATAGATTTGTATTCAAGCCCCTCTACCTGCTGGTAGCAGGGGAACAGGCCGGCGTGCGCTTTATCCCGCAACAAGGCTCTTTCTATATTATGAATAGAATCACCATCCAGAACCAGGTGCAGCCCGGGTGAGGTATCATGCAGCAAACGGATGACTTCGGCCAGTTTTGTCTGTCTGAAATCATCAAGCTGGTCTGCACACAATATCACCAATTCACCACTTAGCTCCTTCCCCAAAGAGCTGACCAAATAAGAAAAATCATTCAGCGATTCAGTCAGATCCATCACCGCATGGTAAACCGTCTGCCCGGCCTCTGTTAAAGCAAACCCGCTTCGGCCACGTACGCATAACTTAAGCTTCATGCGTTTTTCAAGGTTCGACATGTGAACGCTGATGGTTGAGCGGGTAATACCCAGTTCCGATTCAGCTGCTGAAAAGCC
>JAAELZ010000197.1 GCA_024226105.1 Pseudomonadota bacterium
CAATGCCGTTACTTACATTATTTGCCAGCGACAGGCTGATGGTGCCGGTGGGCGCGATTGAGGTATGGTGCGTATAACGACACCCCTTCTCAGCGATTTCATTGCGCAACGCTTCGGGGAATTTCTGCATATAGCGGCTGTATTTTCCCATCAGCACCTTGCCTTTGAGCTTGTCACCGATGTTGTGGCCGTCCTCAACCATTTCCGGGCGCATGTGCAGCATTTCAGCGCTCACTTCAAACTCTTCTTCCAGCACCGGGGCAACGCCCTTTTCTTCTGCCAGCTGGATACCGACTTCCCAGCCGACCTGCGCCATGACTTTGGAAATCTCTTCGGTAAACTCCAGCGATTGTTCACTGCCGTATTTCATTTTCATCATGGTCATCGCCGAGCCCAGGCCCAGATAACCCATTCCATGGCGGCGTTTGCGCATGATTTCATCGCGCTGTTTTTGCAGCGGTAACCCGTTGATCTCAACCACATTATCCAGCATGCGCGTGAAGACTGCGATCACTTCACGATACTGGTCCCAGTCAAAATAGACTTCATCGGTAAAGGCTTTTCGCACAAAACGCGTAAGGTTCACTGAACCCAGCAGGCAGGCACCGTACGGGGGCAGTGGTTGCTCGCCACAGGGATTGGTAGCGCGAATATCTTCGCAGAACCAGTTGTTGTTGAAATCGTTGATGTGGTCAATCATGATAAAACCGGGCTCGGCATAATCATAGGTTGATGACATAATCACGTTCCACATTTTGCTCGCCGGCAGAGTACGATAAACCCGG
>JAAELZ010000198.1 GCA_024226105.1 Pseudomonadota bacterium
GGGCACATGCCGTTGCTGAAGAAAAACGACAGATTGGGTGCAAAATCATCAATGTCCATGCCGCGCGCCAGATAGGCCTCGACATAGGTAAAACCATTGGACAGGGTAAAAGCCATTTGTGATATCGGATTCGCACCGGCTTCAGCAATATGGTACCCGGAGATTGAAACCGAGTAAAAATTACGTACTTTGTGGTCGACAAAATACTCCTGAATATCTGCCATCAGTTTGAGCGCAAACTCGGTCGAAAAAATACAGGTGTTCTGACCCTGGTCTTCTTTGAGAATATCCGCCTGCACCGTGCCACGCACGTTCGCCAGGGTCCAGGCGCGGATTTCTTCCGCCTGGGCCCGGTTTGCGGGTTTGCCGTTTTCATAGGCGTAATTCTGCAACTGCTGATCAATCGCGGTATTCAAAAACATCGCCAGGATCATGGGCGCCGGCCCGTTTATGGTCATTGATACCGAGGTAGTCGGATTGCAAAGATCAAAACCGCCGTATAGCATTTTAAGATTGTCCAGCGTGGCGATCGACACACCGGAGTTACCCACTTTACCGTAAATGTCCGGGCGTTCATCCGGATCACAGCCATACAGGGTGACTGAATCAAACGCCGTCGACAGGCGCTTGGCCTCGGAATGCTCGGAGAGCTGTCTAAAACGTCGGTTAGTGCGCTGTGCATCCCCTTCCCCGGCAAACATACGCGTCGGCATCTCGTTCGCGCGTTTGAAGGCAAACACACCGGCGGTATACGGAAACTGCCCGGGCACATTCTCAAGCAGGCGCCATTTAAGGCGCTCACCATCATCTTCAAAAGCTGGCAGGGAGACTTTACTGACCGCATTGCCCGACAAACTGAAACGATTCAGGGTGGTTCGGATCTCCTTGTCCCGAACCTTCACCACATAGTCTTGCCCTGAATAATCCTCAATAAGTTGATCCCAGTTCTCGAGCAGAGTTTTAGAATCGGAATTTAAATTTGTGTCCACACTTTCGATCAGCGTCTGAATATCCGCCACCGTTGCAGAGCCGCTATCGGCCAACATCGATTGCGTAGCAGCCAACTGCTGGCGCTGACGCGCGAACCGGGCCTGGGACTTGGCCTGCGCCTTATAATCACGTACCGTAGCTGCAATCTCCGCCAGGTATCGCACCCGCTCGCCTGGAATCAGGCGCGTCTGATTGCTTGAACAGCGCACATCCGTTTCAGGCAGATAATTGTGTATTTCTTCAAGCCCGTGTTTACGCAATTCAGAGAGTAAATGCTGGTATAGTGCGGTCACGCCATCATCATTGAAACGTGATGCCACGGTACCAAAAACCGGCATTGTTTCAGGCATTTCAGTAAACGCTTCACGATTGCGTTGCACCTGTTTGCAGACATCGCGATAGGCATCGGCAGCACCCTGACGGTCAAATTTATTAATCGCCACCGCGTCGGCAAAGTCGAGCATATCAATTTTTTCAAGCTGGGATTGAGCACCAAATTCCGGCGTCATCACGTACAGAGAAGCATCCACCAGGCTGGTAATGCCCGCATCGCCCTGACCGATACCGGGGGTTTCCACGATCACCAAATCAAATCCAGCCAGTTGACAGGCCTCGACCATTTTCCCGACATACGCCGGTATTTCACTCTCCGCATCACGGGTCGCCACAGAACGCATAAAAATATTGACATGATCAATCGCGTTCATACGAATTCGATCCCCCAACAAAGCACCACCCGTTTTGCGACGCGTAGGGTCAACCGCGATCAGTGCAATATTTAAGGCATCGCGCTGCCCGTTACGAAAACGCAGAATAATTTCATCGGTTAACGATGATTTTCCCGCGCCCCCGGTGCCGGTAATACCCAATACAGGTACCGGCATGGGCAGTTGTTCTGTTTGCTCGCCGAGTACGGACAACAGACTTTGATCGACCGTGCCATTTTCAATCGCCGATAACAGGTGTGACAGGGCACGCCGGTCACCCGATATCACGGTATCCAGCGATTCCGGTGCATCTTCATCCGGCTGATAACGGCTTTTCTCAAGCATATCGTCTATCATGCCCTGCAACCCCATTTTCTGGCCGTCTTCGGGCGTATAAACGCGCGTCACACCATAATCATGCAGCTCCTGCGCCTCTTCCGGCACAATTACTCCGCCCCCGCCAGCAAATATCCGTATTTTCTCGCCACCGCGTTCGCGCAGCATATCAACCATGTACTTTAAAAACTCGACATGGCCGCCCTGATAAGAGCTCAGCGCTATCGCATTCACGTCTTCCTGCAAGGCCGCATCAACTATTTGCGCGACCGAGCGGTTATGCCCGAGATGAATGACTTCCGCACCGGATGCCTGCAATATACGCCGCATAATGTTGATTGACGCATCATGACCGTCAAACAGGCTTGCGGCGGTAACAATACGAATAGCGGGAAGGTTCTTTGAAGGTTTGGGCATGAAAATAGGCGGATGTTATGGAAACGGACTCGAATTGAAAACAATTCTCTGGTATGGTGGGAACATACCTTACGTTTACGTAAACGTCAACTTGCTCACGGACCGTATAACATTAAATGTCTCCTGTCGAAACCTACACCATCTCGGAACTGGCCAAACATTTTGATGTCACACCCCGCGCCATTCGCTTCTATGAAGATCAGGGGCTGCTTAACCCGAAACGCGTAAATGCGCAGCGCGTCTATAATGAAGGGGATTTTGTACGCCTGAAACTGATCCTGCGCGGCAAACGAATTGGCTTTTCGCTGGCTGAACTCAAACAGACCATCAGCCTCTACGACACCCACCCGGATGAAAAAGCTCAGCTACAGTACGTTCTGGACACCATCGAGGCCCACCGCCAGGAACTGGTTCAACGCAGGGAAGATATCGAAACCACGCTGGCCGATATGGATGACGTACATGCCCGGGTAAATGAGCAGTTGAAGCTATTGGCCAGTTAAAATACCGCCCGCTGTTTGTTTTCAGCTATAGCATCGATGGTTTGAGCATCCAGTTCAGGTAATACCCTTTTTCATCCCGGTTTATGCAAACAACTGCTGCATTCTCATACTGAACAATCCTGGTATGTTCACTACCACACAATAGCCTGCTGAGCATTTTTTCCATATGCGGTAAATGCCCGACGTACATACAGTTGTCTTCCAGTAGAGACATCAATTTATTGACATCATCGTTGGGATTCAATACATCAATTTGCTGAACTTTCGATATTTTTAGTATCGTTGCGAACAGGCGGGCCGTCTGAGCAGATCGCAATTTGCCACTGTGAAAAACCTGCTCAATATTGGGTTCCTGTCTTGCAACATGATTCGCAATCTTTTTCACGTTTTGTTCTCCCTGTTCGGACAATGGCCTGTCCACATCAACAGATTTATCAAGTGCAATACCATGCTGCACAAAAAACATCGACATTCATGACCTCGCTTCGGTTTAGGGTTAGCCACTCATTCTAAGACAGGTTTCACTATCAGTAAACCGCCATCCTGGAAACCAGCCTGGTCTAAAACCAGAACAATTTGCGGAACTAAGCCCTGCTCTGGCATACTAAGCGCCCGGAAAGCATAAAAACAATTTACTTTCCAAACTAGCACGCTGGATTGGCTTCAATATCAATACCGCTATCACCGCCCCACAAGGGTAAGGAATGCGCCAGTGTTATTTCAACAAACAGTGATCCTGTTTTTGGAGGCGATACAAATGAAAGAAAACTACCCCGACGTGCCCGTGTTTACGCTATTGAATAAACACGCTCCCCCGCCCTGTTATTCAAACCTTTCAGGCATGGAGATCTAAACGTGGAAATGCGCGCATTTGATTTAAACGACAAATATACTCTGACCGAGGGTGAAATCTATCTCACCGGTATACAGGCACTGGCCCGTCTTGCCCTTATTCAAAAGCAACGTGATCTTGAGGCCGGCTTAAACACCGGTGGTTTTATTTCGGGTTATCGCGGTTCGCCGCTGGGCACCCTGGATAAGGAACTCTGGTCAATAAAAGGTTTGTTGAAATCCAGTAA
>JAAELZ010000199.1 GCA_024226105.1 Pseudomonadota bacterium
CAAGGAGTTGGCATACACCATACCACCCAGTGACAGTACGCCGACCTCGGTGGTCCCGCCGCCGATATCAACCACCATGGAACCTGTCGGTTCACCGACGGGCAGGTTGGCACCAATCGCGACCGCCATTGGCTCTTCAATTAAATAGGCTTCGCGTGCGCCCGCACTGACAGCGGATTCACGAATCGCGCGCCGTTCCACCTGGGTTGAAGTACAGGGAACACAGATAATAATCCGGGGGCTGGAAAAGAAGCGGTTCTCCTGGGCCTTTTTAATAAAATCCTTAAGCATGACTTCGGTGATATTAAAGTCTGCAATTACGCCGTCTTTAAGCGGGCGTATCGCCTGTATTGAACCGGGTGTTCTGCCCAGCATCATCTTGGCTTCGGTTCCGACGGCAAGCACCTTTTTCTGGCCGCGACCATCATTCTGAATCGCCACCACCGAAGGCTCGTTTAAAATAATTCCCTTTCCTCTTACATAAATGAGTGTATTGGCCGTACCAAGGTCAATTGCAAGGTCATTTGAAAAATAACCGGCTAGCTTTTTAAACATGTAGCAGTATCCAGCAAAATTGTAAAATCAGCCCCGGGATTGCAATATGGCAACCTAAATTCAAGAGCAACTAAATTCATGCTATCGGCAAACCCGAGCAGGCACAGACTCTAGCGCGCCCACCCTTAACGTAGTCTTAGGAAGGCTCCGGTCAATGGCTGAAGAGCATTACGAATATTCATGATGATTCGAAGATTATCCGACTTTTGGCCGTAGAAATCGAGACACGAATGCCAATACATAATCGGGGCGTAATTTATCACAATGCGGGGGCCTTAGTTAAGGCTATCTGTGTTTTTTCTGAGTGATATGGTTCGCTTGTATGTGACATAATGCCCGTATAGTAAACTGGAACTCAAAATAAGGTTTCGAGCGCCTGATTATTCAGTCAGCAGAATTCAATTCCCGTGAAACACGAGAACCGAACTAAGCAGCGACCGGTGCGCTTTAAGATTGAGATACAGCATAGCGGAAAGTAGTTCTTTTAGCATCCGACAGGAAGCGGGGTTTTAACCCCGCCAGACAGGACTGAATTCCCGTTTCCTTCTCTACTGACAAATTAATTGAGCTCTGTATACCTCGCTTTACGCTATAATCTGCTACCGCAAAATTCAACGCTCTATGAAGGTATATCAACGTGACCCTAAGCCCAGATCAAATCCATAAACTCGCCACCCTGGCCAGGCTCAAAATAGACGACAAAGCCATGGATGAAATCTCCAGCCAGCTTGATAACATCATGGGCCTGATTGATCACATGGAGCAGGCAGATACCGACGGCGTCGAGCCGCTTTCACACCCGCAGGACCCGGTACTGAGATTGCGTGAAGACGAGGCCACACAAACTGATATGCGTGACGAGTTCATGAAATTAACCTCACACAACCAGGATGGCCTGTACCTGGTACCCAAGGTGATTGAGTAATAGCTCCCGCTCCCTGATTAGCGCCAAATATTCCATCTTTTAATTACACAGTTTATACATGTTAGATCAATCACTAACACAGATTGCGCAAGCTTTGCGCAATGGCACCATTTCAAGCGCCGAACTCACTCGGTTAGCACTGGACAAAGCCACTGAAAACAAACATCTGAATGCGTTTATCAGCCTCAATGAAACCCGGGCGATGGCCGATGCAAAAAAAGCAGACGCATCGCTTGCCGCCGGCAATGCAGATCCCCTGTGCGGTATCGTAACCGCGCATAAAGACATTTTTTGTACAAAGGATATTCTCACTTCCTGCGGCTCAAAAATACTCTCTAATTTTGTCTCACCCTACAACGCGACCGTGGTCGAAAAAACCGCTGCACGCCATATGGTGAGCATTGGTAAAACCAACATGGATGAGTTCGCCATGGGTTCAACCACCGAATCCTCCTTTTACGGGCCGGTGCTCAACCCCTGGAACAACGAACATGTCCCGGGCGGCAGCTCCGGCGGCGCGGCGGCGGTGGTTTCAGCGGGAATTGTACCCGTGTCAACCGGCACCGATACCGGTGGCTCGGTTCGTCAACCCGCCGCATTGTGCAATTTGACCGGCATCAAGCCGACCTATGGCCGCGTTTCGCGCTGGGGAATGGTGGCTTTTGCCTCTTCTTTTGATCAGGCCGGCGTATTCGCACACAGTGCCGAAGATGCCGCAGTTATGCTTGAATCCATTTGCGGCTTTGACCCAAAAGATTCAACCTCGATTGAACATCAGAAAATCGATTTCACCACTGCGCTTGATCAGGATATCAAAGGCTTACGCATCGGCCTGCCAAAACAGTATTTTAACGCTGACC
>JAAELZ010000200.1 GCA_024226105.1 Pseudomonadota bacterium
TGCAGATCTACACCGGCCAATCGGCGATTGCCACGCTGGCTGGGCTTAATAAGACTATCAAGTGCGTCATCGGGCAAGAAGCTGCGATGGGCAGCCTGTACGACATTAAGAAAGCCGATGGTCATTTCCTGAAGCTTGTTCAGCATGATCGGGAGTTTCTCTATCAACTTGCCGCAACGCAAGCCTTTGGTGTTATGTGCGATGGCTTCCATGCGCAATACCCGTGGGCCTTTGTCATAGAGTTTCAGGGTCATCGGTCCAAAATGCAGCTTGAACACGGTCAAATCATGAGCGGATTGGTCCAAAATACGTTGCAATCGTTTTGGTTTTTTGCCCTGGCGGTTATGTGGACGATTTTTGTAACCGAAAATGGTGCACAGCTTCGGTACGTCCAGGTATTGTCGGGTTCGCTCTATCAGGCCCTGGTAGACGGCATCGAGCACTGTGCCCCGGGTAAAAAGCAGGTTGCGGCTATATTCGATCTGATAAACCGAATAACGGTAACGAAACTGCGAGCGCAATTGTTCGTCCAAATCCAGAGAAAAACACAGACAGCTTGAATATGCCCAACGGTCACAGAGCTCAGTCAGCCGCCCTATAGTGTGATCATCACACAAGGTATCTGCGATCTGATCCAAGCCCTGGAACGAACCACCCACAAAGCAGTTACCCTCCTTCTGTACGGAGATAGTCTGCTTAAGGGCCTGACGTTCGACCCATTCGTGACCGTTGAGCATAATCTGCATGCCGAATGGCGGATGTCCATTGATTTTAATGGTGATATGGCCCCACTGAGCATCGATAATATGAAAGTAATAGTGATTGATATAAGGCCAGGGTGTCTTACGCTGCAAGTGTGGTTGGCCGTTTTTGGATTGGGTTACTTTCCAAA
>JAAELZ010000201.1 GCA_024226105.1 Pseudomonadota bacterium
GGAACAAGCTGTTGAAATAGCGTATGATTTTGTTGTCTAGACAAGGTCATTCGCTACCAGCAGAAAGTTTGGCCCGCCATGAATAAAGATAACCTGTTTCTCCCCGGTCTGTCACCTGTTGAATCTCTGGATATTCATGCCCGCTTTGATGGAGGTTCACTTTCTTCTGACGGCGGTGTGCTGATACTGCGCGAGATTGAGAAGAGGCTGAACTTTGCCGGGATGCTCGCTTCATGCTTGCGTGACGAGCGCGATGCGGCCCGTATCACCCACGATCACACCGCCATGATCCGCGCGCGCATGTTTGCGATTTGCTGTGGACATGAAGACTGTGATGACCTTGATGAGCTGCGTCATGACCCGGCTTTGAAGATTGCCTGCGAGCGGTTGCCGGACAGCGGTCATGCACTAGCCTCACAGCCAACCTTGTCGCGGCTGGAGAATACGCCATCATGGCGACAGCTTGGCCGCATGGGGCTGGCCTTGATTGATCTGTTCTGTGACAGCTTTAGCACCGTCCCCGGCCATATTGTCCTGGATATTGATGATACCACCGACCGCACATATGGCGGCCAGCAGCTTTGCCTGTTCAATACTCATGCGCAAGGATACTGCTTTCAACCAATCCACATATATGATGCAGCAACTGGCAAGCCGGTTTGCTTTGTGCTGCGGGCTGGCAAGCGGCCTTCGGGCGAAGAGGCAGCACAAATTCTGCGCCATGTCATTGCCCGCATCCGACGCAACTGGCCCCGCACTATCATCACCGTGCGCGGTGACGGGCATTATGGAACGCCTGAAGTGATGGATCTTCTGGAGCAACAGGGATGCTTTTATATCTTTGGCCTGCCGGGTAACAAAAGGCTTAAACGCCTCTCCCATCCATGGAGCGAGGATGTTGCAGTGCGCCGGGCACTCGGCGGGAAAGACAAGGTGCGCCGTTTCTTCCAGACCCGGTACCGTGCCAGAAGCTGGTCGAAGGAGCGCAAGGTCATAGCCCGTGTCGAGGCAACAAAACAGGGGTGCGATACCCGCTTCATCGTCACCAATCTGCCAGGACGCGGAAAGCATCTTTATGAGAAAGTCTATTGTGCACGCGTAAAGATGGAAAACCTGATCAAGGAACATAAGCTCTACACAAAATCAGACCGCACCTCCTGCCACCGCTGGCAGGCCAACCAGTTCCGGTTGTTTCTTCATACCGGCGCTTATTGGCTGTTGCTGTTATTGCGCGGGGCAACCCCAAAACGCTCGCGGTTTCGAACTGCCACCTTTGAAACTATCCGGTGCACGTTTCTGAAAATCGCTGTGCGTGTCGAACAGCTGAAATCGAGGATCAGGATTGCCCTGCCAACTGCCTACCCGCAACGATCAATACTTGTCCTGCTGATGGGGCGCATCAACGCGCAGAGTCCTTGATCAACGCGGCAAGAGCCGCAGGTCGAACCCCGCACAAAAACCCCCAACGCGTATCCAAAGTCCCGATCAAATCAACGCCGTCAACCCGGCCAATCTCTCACGTCTGGCAGAAACCGGATATGTGTGGTGAATAATCCGGGTTAGTTACACACAGAGCGAATTCCACAATATGTTGAGGTTGCGAGCGAGTATGCTCCGCATATAGGGGGTGAGCAGTTACGAGACACAAAACAACCATGAGAGAACAAGTCCGACATGTCAATTTATTTTGGATTTATAGAGTTTGTCTGATTGTAGAATTCTGATAAAACTACTCATATTTCTTGTGTCGTAA
>JAAELZ010000202.1 GCA_024226105.1 Pseudomonadota bacterium
CGCCATTCGCCATTTGCGCTTCGCGCATATCGTCCAGACGTTGTTTACTACAGGTGCAATAATAGGCGTCACCCTGCTTTAGTAGTTGTCGCGTAACCTCTGCGTAACGATCAAAACGCTGAGTCTGGTAATAGGGGCCCTCATCCCAGTCAAGCCCTAACCAGCGCATCGCATCGAGAATGACATCAACCGCCTCCTGGGTGGAACGTTCACGATCCGTATCTTCGATTCGCAGGATCATTTTGCCCTCGTTTCTGCGTGTATACAACCAGTTGAACAATGCGGTACGCGCACCGCCAATATGCAGATAGCCTGTCGGGCTGGGAGGAAAACGGGTAATAATGCTCATAAGATACAGTAAAGAAAGAGATCAAAAACAAGGTGGGCGATTCTAATGGCTTAGCGGGCGCTTTACTAGAAAATTAGCAGCTGAAGAATCAGCCCTTATGCGCTAATAAGCATTTTCTGATATAGTCGGTCACCCGACATCGAAAATAGCACTTCATTACATGGCACTTGATCAATCACAAACCGGTTGCTCGGAAAGTGAACCGTTCGCGCTTCAGGTCTTGGGCGATGACATGGAACCCGAATTCCCCAATGGTTGCATTATTATTGGTGAGCCCAACGCGGTGGTCTCAGACGGCAGTTATGTCATTGCCAAACATGATGATGAGTTCATTTTTCGTCAGCTGCATATAAACGAGAAAACAGGCCAATGGACACTCTGCGCAATCAAGGAAGGCCTGCCAGTGCTGGAGATTTCAGGGCGTGATGATGTTCGGGCCCGGATTGTGCAAAGCACCAACGGGCGGCGCAAGACGCGAAAGTTTTATAGTTGATTACGTTGCTGACCGGTTAAAACGTCATTCTCGCGCAGGCGAAAATCCATGCCTGGCAGTATTCCCTGTTTACAAGCACTCGTTGGATCCCCGCGTTCGCGAGGATGACATTTGAAAGTGCTTTTAAGTTACTTGTCTACAGAAACAGCGGATTTTAAAAGATACTGTGACATGTCCGGATTGCCGAGTCGCTACCCTCCTCGCAATGACAAACGAGGAAGAGGAAACTAAATCTCTTCCGGCGAGAAAGCCTTGATACTCAAGGCATGAATTTCTCCCGGCATCATCTCTGAC
>JAAELZ010000203.1 GCA_024226105.1 Pseudomonadota bacterium
CCTGCTGGCGATCGAACAATCGAGCAGCTTGATATGATGAAAATCAGTGCTCTCCAGTACATCTGCAATAATGAAGGGCAAATCGTCTATCGAAATGCGCTGCTTGGAATCTCCGAGTTTGATGATTCGCTTGAGTACTTTTGCCTGCTTTTTTTCGGACAGGTTCAAGCCTAGCGCTTCGAGGTTTTTCGCCAGTGAGGCTTTACCGCTGAGTTTACCCAGTGCATAACTTCGTGAACGTGCAAAACGTTCCGGGCTGAGTCTGGTTTTATACAAATCCCCTTTCTGGTCTCCGTCGGCGTGAATACCCGCAGTTTGGGTAAACACATCCTTGCCAACAATGGGTGCGTTTGAAGCAACCTTTTTGCCCGAGAAGTTTGCAACCAGGTTGCTCAGATGGACAATATTCGTTTCATCAATCGACAGATCAATGTTCATTTTATCACGTAAAACCACCGCCAGCTCTGCCACAGAAACATTGCCGGCACGCTCGCCAAGGCAGTTGACTGTACAATGAATGGTGCTGACGCCGGCACGCACAGCAGCCATGGCATTCGCCACTGCCAGCCCGTAATCATTGTGCGGATGAAAATCAAACAATAGATCCGGATAGCGTGACGTCATATCGCCGAGGCTGGTGTGGACTTCCTCAGGCGACATGATGCCGAGCGTGTCCGGCAGCATGAAGTGCGTGAGACCAATATCCTTCAGCTCATCCAGCAGCCTGAAAACGTACTCAGGGCTGTCGCGGTGCCCGTTGGACCAGTCTTCCAGGTAGACATTGACCTTGAGCTTTTGATCCAGCGC
>JAAELZ010000204.1 GCA_024226105.1 Pseudomonadota bacterium
TCGGGCCAACAACATCCATTACCCTTTGCTTGCGGTGTCTGCCGTTATTGCCGCTCTGACCAGAAACCTGAGCATGATCTGGCTGGCTTTCCTGGTTGTACTGGCCGAATTCTCCATCGTGCTCACACGCTTTATTTTTTCCTACGAACAGGCCTATATGGGTGACCTGGTTCGCTTCTGGTATGCCGCTTTATTCCTGTTTGCCAGCGCCTATACTCTGATAGAAGAAGGCCACGTTCGCGTCGATGTACTGTACGCCGGCATGGGCATGCGCGCCAAGGCGCGGGTGAATGCATTTGGCTCCATATTACTCGGTATCCCCCTGTGTTTTACCATTCTGGTGCTGGGAATGGAAAGCCGCCAAAGCAGTCTTTCCAGCCCGATTATCAATTACGAAATTTCACAAAGCGCCTATGGCCTGTTCGTCAAATACCTGATGGCAGGTTTCCTGGTTATTTTCGCTGTTTCCATGGCCATGCAATTTATTTCTTATTTTACGCGCAGTTCCGCCGTCTTACTCGGCGACAAAGAGGCTGTCGCTTCAGCCCGGGGGGAACACTAAAATGGAACTGGTTTTTCTGGCGGTACTGTTTTTATTAATGATTTTTGCCCTGACATCGGGCTTTCCGGTTGCCTTTTCCCTGCCCGGTTCTGCAATCATAACCATACTGCTGGCCTCTGGCATGGGTTATATGCTGGAAGGGGATATTGGTGCGTATTTCGCCCATGACGGCCCTAAACAATGGCTAAGCGCGGGGGTAACCAACTTTCGCAGCCTTTACTGGATAGTCGAGCGCGATACGCTGATCGCCATACCTTTGTTCATTTTTATGGGCATTATGCTGCAGCGCTCGAAAATCGCCGAAGACCTGCTGATCTCCATGGCAAGTTTGTTCGGTCCGGTACCGGGTGGTCTGGGTATTTCAGTGGTATTTGTCGGCACCCTGCTCGCTGCCACCACCGGTATTGTGGGTGCAACCGTCATCGCAATGGGGCTTATTTCACTGCCCGCAATGCTGCGCAATAACTATTCCAAATCGCTGGCCTGTGGAACCATCTGTGCCTCAGGCACACTGGGGCAAATCATCCCGCCATCGATTGTGCTCATTATCCTCGCTGACCAGCTTTCCAGCGCGGCTGATCAGGCCAATACCATGCGTAAGGAACTGTATCGAACCGCGACAGGAGAATTCTCCATGCCTTCGCAGTTTGATGTGGTATCCGCGAGTGCGGGTGATATGTTTATGGGCGCGTTTATCCCCGGCTTGATCCTGGTTGGCCTGTACATGGCTTATATTTTGATCAGGGCGCTGATTAACCCCGAAGTAGCCCCACCCGTCCCGTTTGAAGGCAAGCGCGATTCGGCTTTTTTAAAGGGCGTGATGCTCTCTCTTGTGCCGCCTCTGACGCTCATATTCATGGTGTTAGGCTCAATCGTCGCGGGCATCGCAACCGTAAATCAGGCCGGTTCTATCGGCGCAATCGGGGCCATGATCATGGCCGGATATCGCCTGCACGATGGTAAAAAACACGCCTATACGCCTGCCATTATAGCCCTGGCCTCAATTGCCGCCATTTTATACCTGGCCAGTAACTACAATCTCAACGTTAAAAGCACCACTACCGAGAGCGATCAAATCGGTATCTGGATGGCGGTCGTCGCAGTGCTGTTTTTACTCTACGCGATTGGCTGGAGCGCATGGCGGGCCTATAAATGCGAAGACACCCTGCGTGGGGTGATGATCGACACGGTCAAAACCACGTCAATGGTATTTATCATCCTCATCGGCGCAGCGATGCTGACTTCGGCTTTTCGTGCCTTTGGCGGTGAAGAAATCGTTAAGAATTTCCTGACAACACTGCCGGGGGGCTTCTGGACTCAGTTTATTGTTGTCATGCTGGTTATGTTTGTACTGGGCTTCTTTCTCGATTTCATCGAAATTGCCGTGGTAGTGGTGCCTATCGTCGCACCCATTTTACTTTCCAACCCGGAGGCAAATATCACCGCCGTATGGTTCGGCGTCATGGTCGGCCTGAATATTCAGACCTCCTTTCTGACCCCGCCGTTCGGTTTCGCCCTGTTCTATTTGCGCGGCGTGGCGGACAAAATCGTCAAAACTCTGGATATTTATAAAGGCGCAACGGCCTTTATCGGCCTGCAGTTATTGGGTCTCGCCATTGCGGGCCTTTATCCTGCGCTGGTGAACTACCTTCCACTGCGAACTCATTTAACCTCAGACACATCGCCACCGCCGGTAAACCCGAAGCTACAGGCCTGCCTGGAGAACTATGCTGAGATCTCATACGCCGAAGGCGCCGAGGCCTTACAGTCATCAATCGCGCTTGCACGCAACATTGATTTTGACCTGCTGGACAGTGATACAGCCAAAAGCTTAAGCGACAGCATCGAACTGGTTGCCAACAGCCCCGCTTTGTTATCCGCCCTGCTGGATGCCAAAGCGATGGTAGGTGATTACATCCCGGACTACAAACCGATGCAAGGCCGGGTTAGAAGCATTGAGGCGGATATACGCAAGGTGCAGCAAACTATTTTGCTGCGCGAGGATGACGTAAAGCGTACCCAGGACCAGGCTGAAAAGGCTGCTTTGAATGCGAAAATTGAAACGCTCAAGTCTGAGCAAACCAGCTTACAGGATGGTATACCTACTGAATGGGTTTCGATATCCGGAGAGTTTAAAGCGCGTAATGATGCGATGATTAAAGCGCGCCGCACCTATCAAAACAATGTTGATGCCGCGATCACGCAACTGAGCGATATCCAGAGTATTCTCGCTGGAACCGAAGAGACAGCGGCATTGGCAGAACCCTTACAGGCACTGGCTGAACCATTACAGACGGGTGAAATCGAGACCACGATGGCGCAAATCAAGGAACTGGAAAGCAGTATGTCCTCCATCGCCGGAGTATCGAAAATAAAAACACTGCTCTCCAAATCTCGCCGTGCGCTGAAAAAAGGTGAAGATCAACGGGAAAAGGCCATCGACCTCTATCAACAGGCCGGGGCTCTATATGAGCAGAATATAGCCTGGCGACAAGCTGCACAGGCAAGCGTTCTACCTCAGCTAAGCACCTTTAAAACCAGCCTCGACGAGACCGTTGGCATTCGCTCTCAGAAGAAACTTAGCATTGAGCAGGCGAAATTTGTGGCACGCTGCCAGGCTGGACACGAAGATATTTCAGTTTATTTTTGATGTATTTATTCTCCCCTCTTAGAAAAGAGGGGTTGGAGCCCCCCCCTCAGTCCCCCTTTGAAAAAGGGGGAAGAATGCTGTTAACCTTCGGAGACGAACCATCAAGGTAAAAATCCTCATCAGTGCCTGCCTGTTAGGTGACAAGGTCAGATACGATGGTTCAGCCAGGCTATTTGAAGATTCGCGCATTACAAAATGGCTTGCAGAAGGACGGTTGATAAAACATTGCCCCGAAGTCGCCGGCGGTCTGCCAACACCACGGCCCGCCGCTGAAATACAGGGCGCTGATGGAAACCAGATTTTATGCAGAAAGGCCGGCGTGAAAACGGCGGATGGAAACGACCTGAGTGAAGCCTTTATCAATGGTGCCGAAACCGCCCTTGAGCGCATCAGGCAGCACGAGATACTACTTGCACTGCTTAAATCCAATAGCCCTTCATGCGGTAATGAACAGGTATACAATGGGCACTTTAGTGGTGTACTGGTTCGTGGTATCGGCGTAACAACCGCCCTGCTTCGGCAATTTGGCGTGCAGGTCTATAATGAATTACAAATTGACGGGCTTGAACTGGCCTTGAAGAAACTGGAGAACAGCCCCCATAAATGATGCGGTTCGCCCAACGCACCACATCCTACGATATTACAAACATTTCCCATATAAATTATGAAAGTTATTAGCGCTAATTTAAACGGTATCCGGGCGGCAGCCAGGAAAGGGTTTTTCGACTGGTTACCCAAACAGGATGCTGATTTCGTTTGCATCCAGGAAACCAGGGCGCAGATCGATCAACTGGAGGATGAAATTTTTCACCCTGCGGGTTATCACTGCTACTACCATGATGCCGAAAAGAAAGGCTACAGTGGCGTTGCGGTGTACTCAAGGCATAAACCCGACCAGGTGGTTATCGGTATGGGCGAGGCGCGTTATGACAACGAAGGACGTTATCTTGAGTTGCAAATTGGCAACCTGCTGGTAGCCTCCCTGTATATGCCATCGGGATCTGCCAAAGAAGAACGACTGGCCTACAAATACACCTGCATGGACTATTTCCTGCCTAAAATGGAGGCTTTGCTGGAGACTGGTAAAGACATCATCATCTGTGGTGACTGGAACATTGCGCACACCAAAGCCGACATTAAAAACTGGCGGGGTAACCAGAAGAATTCAGGTTTTTTACCCGAAGAACGCGCCTGGCTGGATAAAGTATTTGATGAGGCGGGTTATATTGATGCCTTCAGGCAAATTGAACAGCCTGAACATAGTTATACCTGGTGGTCCAACCGAGGGCAGGCCTGGGCGAACAATACCGGATGGCGCATCGACTATCACATTACCTCTCCCAGCCTTACGGGCAAGGTTAAATCAACTGAAATTTATAAAGAAGAGCGGTTTTCAGATCATTCGCCGTTGATTATTGATTACGACTACGCTGTTTAATGACGGAATATGCCGGGGACAAAGTCCAATGGAAGTGGGACTTTAACCCCGCCAAATTGCTCCCATTACCGGGACTGAAGCCCCGACTCCGGGGGTAGAACTTACAAAAACTTCAGTATCAGCTGCAAACAAATATTGGCAAATATCCCGGCGATTACATCATCAATCATAATCCCCAGTCCCCCGTGAACACGTTTATCCAGATAGCCGATGGGCCAGGGTTTGAGGATATCAAACAGGCGAAACAGGGTAAATGCGATAAGCAGTGTGGTCAGCGATAAAGGTACCCACAACAGGGTAATCCACATGCCGACAAATTCGTCCCACACGATACCACCGTGATCATGCACGCCGAGTTTTTCCGAGGTTTGATCACAGAGCCAGATTCCGATGAAAAATCCCGCCACACATATGACCAAAAGCGGCCAACCGGTATTTTGAAGAAAAACAAACAGTAGCAAAGACACCAGTGTACCTACCGTACCGGGGGCGACAGGGCTCAGACCCGATCCAAAACCGGTGGCGAGAAAAGCGGGAGGGTATTTGAGCAGGCGTGGAGGGATAGCGCTCATTATTTTTTTATTTTGAAATCAGCCATGAAAGCCGAACGGCACAATATGATACGCTGTCATCCTCGCGAACGCGGGGATCCATCGTGTTTTATTCACGGCTTATGGATTCCCGCATTCGCGGGAATGACGAAAATTACAGATCCTGCCGGGTGTCTCATGCTCTCCCGCTAATTTTGCGATAACTTATAGTCTTTAACCACCTTGTCCAGCACCCCGTTTACATATTTGTAACCATGATCGGAACAAAACAGCTTGGCGATTTCGATCGCTTCATTGACGACGACACTGTGCGGCACATCAATTTGAAACATTATTTCGTATACGCCGATGCGTAATATGGCCTTTTCCAATGGGTCGAGTTTTTCCACCGGGCGATCAGCGTGCCCGGCAATATCGCTGTCTATTTTCTCAATATTTAGCGGAATCTCTTCAATTAATTTTTCGAAATAGTCGCGATATCGCCCCTGGAGACGCTCGTCGTGTATAAAACTGGACTTGATGTTTGAAGCATCCTGCCCCGTCATATCCCATTGATAAAGGGCTTGCGCAGCATTGCGCCGTGCAAGATGTCTACCGCTAGTGGCCATAATTATTGTTATTTAGTTCGACGCAGAGATAAATGCAGGTTTACAGTTCACCCAGCAGATTAATCATTTCAAGCGCGGTTAAAGCAGCTTCCGCCCCTTTATTACCGGCTTTTGTTCCGGCGCGCTCAATTGCCTGCTCAATGGTATCTACAGTCAATACACCGAATATAACCGGCAAGCCGTATTCCGTCGCAAGCCTGGAAACACCACTGGCACACTCACCCGCAACAATATCAAAATGAGGCGTCGCCCCTCGAATGACCGCACCAAGCGTTACAATCGCGTCATACTTACCGGTTTCCAGCATCACTTTAGCGGCTGTAGGAATCTCAAACGCACCCGGTACCCAGACGCAGTCGATATTACCGGCCGGAATTCCGTGGCGAACCAGGATGTCCTCTGCGCCTTTAAGCAGCGATTCCGTAATGAATTCGTTAAAACGTCCGGCAACGATGCCAAATTTGTAGTCGCCTGCGATCAATGAGCCGGTAATTGTATTCATGATGATTTCTCTGTGTGTTTCTGTCTTCAGGATTTTTTTAGCCAGGCTTCAAAATCTTCCTGCGCCGGCAGGTAAGTCTCAATTTCCAGGCCGAAACCGGAAATACCAAAAGCCTTTTTCTCACGCCCCAGGGCAACCAGGTTACTAACGCCCTGATCAGCCAATATTTGCCCGCCTGCGCCCAACATGCGCAATGCGTTTTCAGGTGGTGCGTTCTGCTCGGGGCGTATTGCCGTCATGGATGCGCCCTTGGCCAGTCGCTCAACCCGGTTGATCAACTCATTCTTGCGCTCATTATACGCTAAAAGAACCAGCACACCCTGCCCCGCACTCGTAATTGCCTTTAATGATTCCTCCACGCCCCAGGCAGGTTTTCCATGCGAGGGAGTAATCATATCAAACAAACCGCGATGCACGTGCACCCTGACCACGCTGGTTTTATCACTTGTATTGTCACCGTACGACAGGGCCATATGCACATCACCCTCTACCTGATCTTCATAGACGGTCGCTTCAAACTCTCCAAAATCCGTATCCATTGTACTGTTGCTAACCTTTACCACCGTGGGATCGAATTTCATCCGGTAGTGAATCAGGTCTGCGATGGTGCCAATTTTCAAATTGTGCTCCCTGGCAATCGGAATCAAATCATCCAGGCGGGCCATCGTGCCATCGGACTTGAGAATTTCACAAATCGCGCTGGAGGGCTCATAACCGGCAAGCCTGGCCATGTCGCATCCTGCCTCGGTATGGCCGGCTCGCGTCATTACTCCGCCCTGGCGCGCAGTAATGGGGAAAATATGCCCCGGCGTTACGATGTCAGATTCATTCGCATTTCGTTTAACCGCTGCACGAACTGTGGTCGCACGATCCTGCGCTGAAATGCCTGTTGTCACGCCCTCCGCAGCTTCGATGGAAACCGTAAAAGCGGTCGCAAAACGCGCGCTATTACGACTGGACATCATCGACAACCCTAATTGCTGGCTACGTTCCTCGGTAATGGTCAAACAAATAAGGCCACGACCGTGAGTCGCCATGAAATTGATATGATCATCAGAGATGCATTCCGCCGCAATCAGAAAATCACCTTCGTTTTCACGGTCCTCATCATCCACCATGATTACCATTTTGCCCTGACGGTAGTCCGCCAGCACATCTTCTATCGGGTCAATTTTCATTATTCTTTACTAAATTATATGTTCTTCGAATCATAGCTTTGCATTCGATCCAGGTAACGGGCGATCACATCTATCTCGATATGCACCCGACTGCCTGCTTCAAGACGTTTGAGCGAGGTCACACTCAAGGTATGCGGCACCAGCATTACAGCAAAGGTGGTGCCTTGTTGGCTATCTTCAAGTAGCTGATTGGTGGTCAGGCTCACGCCATCGATACACACCGAACCTTTTTGCGCAATATACCGCCCCAACTCAGCCGGCACCTGAAAAAGCATTTTTATCGCATCACCTGCATCCTCCCTTTCAAGAGTGACACCGATGCCATCGACATGCCCGGTAACAATGTGCCCGCCCAGCGGCGTTTGCAGGGTCAATGCGGTTTCCAGGTTGACTTCATCACCAACCTTCCAGTCTTCAATACAGGTTTTGGACAGAGACTCAAGCGAAACATCGAAAAGTGCCTGGCCCTGATCATAGTTAACTACGGTCAGGCAAACCCCGTTTACGGCAATACTGTCACCGAGCTTAATTTCCTGATCTGAGAGCGCCTGGATATTAACGTTCAGGCGACAACCCAATGCATCAATATCGATTTTTTCTAAACGGCCCAGGGCCTGAATGATTCCGGTAAACATATTAAGTTATGGTATGGCCTGGGGTCGCATGGAGAGAAAGCTTTAAATCGCGGCCGATTTTACGCACATCCCGATATTCAAACCTGATTTTTTCACTCATTTTGAGTATTTCAGGCAAATTAATCATCGCCTGAGCACTGGCACCCATAATATCCGGGGATTGATACACGATCAATTCATCAACCAGCCCCGCTTTTATGAAACCGGCCGCCAGTGTTCCGCCCGCTTCCACCAGTATATTGTTCATTTGCTGATCGCCCAGATAAGCCAATACTGATGCAAGATCAAGCCTGCCGTCAGGCGCTGGCAAAACAACCACACGAGCATCCTGCGAACCATTTTGTTTTCCCTCTGACACCAGTTGCCAGGTTTCTCCGGGCTGATGACGAATAGCAGCTTTCGATGGCATACGATGCTGGCTGTCGAGTACCACGCGTTTTGGCTGACGTTCACTTTGATAGTAACTACGCGCGAGATCACCGGCTTTCAGGCGCACTGTCATTTTCGGGTCATCTGCCAGGACGGTATTGATACCCGTAACAATAGCGCAGTTTTCAAGGCGCAGGCGATGCACGTCCCTACGCGCGGCATCAGAGGTAATCCAACTGCTTTCTCCGCTTTGCATCGCCACCCGCCCGTCAAGGCTGGTTGCCAGCTTTAGTGTCACAAATGGCAATCCCGTCTGCATGCGCTTAATAAAACCGCGATTGATCTGTCTGGCTTCGGCTTCGCACACCCCGATACCTACACTAATGCCCTGCGCTTCAAGCTTTTTGATTCCCTGCCCCGAAACCAGCGGGTTCGGGTCTGTCATCGCAATGATCACCCTTGAAGGAAGCGCTTTTATCAGCGCATCGGCACACGGTGGCGTTCTACCCTGGTGGCTGCACGGCTCAAGGCTTACAAATACATCCGCTGCATGCGCCAATGACCCGGCTTGCTCCAGTGCAACAATTTCGGCATGGGCTTGCCCGGCAATTTGATGAAAGCCTTCTCCAACGATTTTGCCGTCTTTTACGATCACACAACCAACCCGTGGGTTGGGTTGAGTGGAATAGCGCCCCCGTTCTGCCAGTTTCAGCGCATGCGCCATAAAAAACTGATCGGATTTCATTGGGAAGCAGGTTTAGTTTTGTTCTTTTTTGCGCGCGCCGGAAATCAGCGACAAACTGGCCTTGCCTTCTTCAGATGCATCATCGGGCAGCACTTCACGCAGGCGCTGTACCAGATCATTAAACTCATCCAGATCCTGAAATTTCCGATATACAGAGGCAAAACGCACGTAGGCTACTTCATCCAGATCGCGCAATTCTGCCATCACGGCTTCACCAATTTCGACGCTGTTAATTTCATCATGGCCGGAAAAGGAAAAGCGCCTTAACAGGCGTTGCAAAGCGTTTTCAACCTGTTCTGCGTTTATCGGGCGTTTCTGCAGGGCAATTGAAAAACCATCTCTCAGTTTATCCTCGTTAAAACGTTCGCGTTTGCCATCGCTTTTCACCACCTGTGGCAGGTGCAACTCGACGCGCTCATAAGTAGTATAGCGCTCGTCACAATCCTGGCACGCACGGCGACGACGCACAGTTTCACCCTCATCGCTTTCGCGTGAATCGATAACGCGTGTATTCTCAGAATGGCAAAATGGGCAGCGCATGTCGGGTCGTTTTTCTAGGTCGCCTTACTTTAAGGTGTCTCTTGCGCTTAAACAACCGCCTTCATATCATCGTCGCCATCACCATTTTTTTCCGGTTCGAGTAAGTCTTCGCGCTGTATACCAAGCGCCAGAACCGACGGGCTGGCAATAAATATAGAAGAATAAGTTCCCACGATTACCCCGATTAGCAGTGCGATTGAAAAGCCGTGCAGTGCTTCACCACCGAAAAAGAACAGGGTTAGTACCACGAATAATGTGGTCAGTGAGGTCAATATGGTTCGTGGCAGGGTATCGTTGATCGCTGCGTTGATCACATCAAAACGATCACCTTTACGCATTTTGCGAAAATTCTCACGAATCCGGTCGAAGACCACGATGGTATCGTTCAGGGAATAACCAATTACCGCCAGAACTGCAGCCAGCACCGACAGGGAAAAATCGAACTGAAATACGGCGAAGGCGCCGAGCGTGATAAGCACATCATGCACCAGCGCGACCACCGAGCCGATTGAAAATTGCCACTTAAAACGAAACGTGACATAAATAAGGATACCAATCAGGGCGTAAATCATCGCCAGGCCACCCTGGTTCGCCAGTTCATCACCTACCTGTGGCCCCACAAATTCAACCCGGCGCATCTGCACCTTGCAAGCGGCGGTTTGCCCCTGGGAAATGCATTGCTGAACCGTATCCAGACCTTCAATATTGGCTGCCAGGGTTTCACCGCTACCTTTTCGCAGGGTTTGCATTATTTCACCACTGATGCCCGCTGCATTCTCGCGTTCCGCCACCGGCAGGCGGATCATTACGTCTTTGGCGGTACCAAAATGTTGCACGATCGCGTCGTTTATTCCCGCTTCGTCCAAGGCTTTACGCACCGTATCCACTTCAACCGCTTCGCTATAGCCCACTTCAACGAGTGTGCCGCCGGTAAAATCAATACCGAAATTGAGGCTACGTGTGGCCAGGGCAGCAATACTGATCAGCATCAGTACA
>JAAELZ010000205.1 GCA_024226105.1 Pseudomonadota bacterium
ATAAAAGCAGAAACCAATGTGTTCTTCCTGATTGTCGCCACGCTTCTTTTAGTAAGCATCGGAGGCCTGGTACAAATCACGCCTTTGTTTTTTCAGCATTCCACCACGGAACCTGTTAAAGGCCTGAAGCCCTATAGCGCCCTGCGTTTGACCGGGCGCGATGTCTATATCCGTGAAGGCTGTAATACCTGCCACTCACAGATGATTCGCCCTTTTCGTGCAGAAACAGATCGTTATGGTCATTACTCTGTTGCGGGTGAGTTTGTCTACGATAAACCTTTCCTCTGGGGTTCCAAGCGCACCGGGCCTGACCTGCACCGGGTCGGTGGCCGGTACAGTGATGACTGGCACCGCGTTCACCTCGAGCAACCACGCAATGTAGTACCGGAGTCAGTCATGCCGGCCTACCCCTGGCTGAATACCACGGTAGCAGACTCAAAAACGGTTCAGAAAAAAATGAGAGGTCTGAGCAAAGTAGGTATTCCCTACACAGATGAGGACATCGAAAAAGCGCTGGACAATATGCTCGCCGAATCCGGTAAGGACAGCCTTGAAGATATCAGCGAAATGGATGCTGTAATTGCCTACCTGCAAGGCCTGGGCATTGAATTGAAGAGGGCTCGTTAAATGCTTTCCATCATAGCAACCGTATCAACTGTTATGGTCACGATTACATTCGTTGTGATCGTGGTCTGGGCCTGGAGCGGCAAACGCAAGCATGATTTCGATGACGCCGCCAACCTGCCTTTTGACGAAAACACTACAGAGAGAAAATAATCATGTCAGATTTCACACATCCAATTGTCGGCTGGCTTATCGCAATCGTAACCATTTTAAGTATCCTCGGTTGCTTCTGGCTTATTTTCGCCAACAACATTAAAAAGGTAGAAGGCGAAATTGAATCTACCGGACACGTATGGGACGAAGACCTCGAAGAGTTCGACAACCCGCTGCCTCGCTGGTGGTATTACATGTTCATTTTCACCCTGGTATTTGGTCTCATCTACCTGGCACTGTATCCCGGGCTGGGCGCCTACAAGGGTCTGTTTGGCTGGACACAGATTGGCCAGTATGAAGCCGAAAGTGCAGAGTACGATGCTAAATACAGTGATTTGTATGCCGGTTATGCAGCCACTGCGATCCCTGAACTCGCCAAAAACACCAAAGCGATGAAATCTGGCGAGCGTATTTATGCTTCCTATTGTACAGTCTGCCATGGCTCTGATGCACGTGGTAGTATCGGCTTTCCAAACCTGACCGATGATGACTGGTTGTGGGGCGGAACGCCGGAGCAGATCAAAGCCAGCATAATGAATGGCCGTACGGCCAATATGCCAGCGCGCGGCGGATTACCACTAACTGACGATGAAGTTGAAAACGTCACCGACTACGTCATGTCACTGGCGGGGCGCGACGTCGATCAAACCGCTTCCGACCTGGGGAAGCAGGTATTTGGTAAAATATGTCTGGCCTGTCACTTACCGACAGGAACGGGAAATCAAGCCCTGGGGGCAGCCAACTTGACCGATTCATCCTGGTTATACGGCTCTTCGCGCAGTGCGATTCTTGAAACCATTAAAAATGGCCGTACCGGCGTGATGCCAGCCCACGGTGAATTTTTGGGCGAAGACAAGGTCCATTTGTTATCGGCCTATGTTTATAGTCTGTCGCATTAATTAGTCTTTATCAGAATAGATAAACATAGACTATTACGGAGTATTTGGCTTTTGATTTAGGCATCTATCTATTCCAATGTGTTAAATTCCGGAGGCAGTGAAAGCTGCCTCCTTTTTTA
>JAAELZ010000206.1 GCA_024226105.1 Pseudomonadota bacterium
CATTAGTGTTGCCTCCCACTATGGTGAGCGCCTGCTGCCTCAGCATATCAATACCATCAAAATTCTGGAGCAGCGTGGCTTAAGCCGCACTATTGAATATCTGCCGAATGACGTTGAACTCAATGAACGCCTGGAAAAAGGAGGTAGTTTAACGCGGCCTGAGCTATCGGTTTTACTGTCCTACAGCAAGATGGACCTGTATCAGGCTTTGCTTGAATCCGGTGTGCCGGATGATGCGGCGCTTGCGGGAGAACTGGACGACTATTTTCCATCGGCCATGCGCAAGCGTTTCCATGACTATATTCATAGCCATCGGCTCAAGCGTGAAATTATAGCCACCCATCTGACAAATCGATTTATTGGCCAAATGGGCCTGTCTTTTCATTTTGCTTTGAGTGCTTTAATGGGCGTTCGTGCTCCTGATATAGCACGAGCGTGGTATGTTGCTCAGGAAATAATGCGTAGCAGTGAGCTGGTCGCAGAGATAGAGGCTCTTGATAACAAGGTGGGTGCCGGTTTACAAATCGAATGCCTGCTCGACGTCGCCGAGATGCTCGGAAAATCGATTGTCTGGCTGCTCAAACGACACCCCAGTGCGATAAATGTTGTTGATACGATCAAGGATTATCAGCCACACGTAGAAAAGCTCATGTCTGAACTTGATGACTACCTGTCGATCGCGGATAAACAGGAGATTGAGATTCAACAGGCAAGTTTTGTCGAAGCGGGCGTATCTGCGCCACTGGCAGCTAAGCTGAGTCGCTTATCGTATCGCGCCGCCTGTCTGGAAATTGCGGGAATTTCTATCAGCAGCGATTGCAAGGCGGATTTGACCGCGCGTACTTATTTTCAGGTCCAGGAAGCGCTTGATCTAGGCTGGACAGCCAGTTCCATAGAACGGCTGCCGATTAAAAATCAGTGGCAGGGAAGGGCGCGTTTTGCGCTGGCGGCAGATCTTGTTTCCAATCACGCGGCGATTACCCGTGATATTTTGCAGGGCAAGCCGGTAAATTCTTCTACATTGCTTGAAACGTGGTTGTCTGAACATCAGGCCGGGGTTGAGAGTATCCAGCAGACGGCGAACCAATTGAAAGCAGTCGAGAAACCGGATTTTGCGATGTTGTCTGTGTTAATGAGCGGCTTATCAGAGTTGGCATAGGAACAGTGGAAGGCGGCCTTTTCCCGGCTTGCCCAAAAGGGAACTACTCCAGACATGTTGAACCACGCAATTGAAGATAATTCGATAGAATGCAGACATTGAAAATCAAACTGAATTAATCCTGATATGTCCGCTGCCTACGACTACCCGCTACTGATTAAAAACCTGCTGCATACTCCTTTGCAGAGCGCTCCGGATCAGGAAATTGTTTATGCCGATATCAGCCGTTACACTTATCGTACTTTTGCAGATCGAATCGGTAGTCTGGCGAGTGCACTGAGCCAACTCGGCGTAAAACAGGGCGATACCGTTGCGGTGATGGACTGGGACAGCCATCGTTATCTTGAATGTTTTTTTGCGGTACCGATGATGGGTGCGGTATTGCATACGATCAACATACGCCTTTCGCCGGATCAGATTCTCTACACTATTGATCATGCCGAGGATGACATGATCCTGGTGCATCAGGATTTTCTGCCGTTGTTGGCAAAGATCGCAAATCGTATCCGGAGGGCGGTCACATTTGTGTTGCTGGCGGAGGAATCTTCCATGCCTGAGCTTCCCGAGAATTTTTCCGGTGAGTATGAATCTCTGTTGCGTACAGGCGATCCCGAATTTGAATTTCCCGAGTTTGACGAACATACTCAGGCGACCTGTTTTTACACTACAGGAACGACCGGTGACCCAAAGGGGGTGAGCTACAGCCATCGGCAACTTGTTTTGCATACGCTGGGCACAATCTCCGGATTTGCACCGATCCCCGGCGATGGTGGTTTTAATAAGGGGGATGTTTACATGCCGATTACCCCGATGTTTCATGTGCATGGCTGGGGGTTTCCGTATGTGGCTACATTACTCGGGGTCAAGCAGGTTTATCCCGGTCAATATGATCCTGCAAAACTGTTGAATCTGATTGTTGGAGAAGGCGTCACGTTTTCACACTGTGTACCCACTATTTTAACCATGCTGCTCAATGTTGAAGGCGTGGCCTCGATGGATCTTTCCCGGTGGAAAGTCATAATCGGCGGCTCCGCACTACCACAGGGGCTTGCTAAAATGGCTCTGGATCTGGGCATGCAGGTATATGCCGCCTATGGTTTATCCGAGACCTGCCCGGTTCTGACCGTTGCCGACCTGCGTTTAACGGGCAGCGACTCCGACTCGGTAGCCGCGCGTTGCAAAACCGGGCAGCCAGTTCCCATGGTGGAGTTGCGAATTGTTGATCAGCAAATGAACGAGGTGCCTCACGACGGGCAGAGTACCGGCGAGGTCGTGGCACGCAGTCCCTGGCTTACCCGGGGCTATATCAAGAATCCACAGGCCTCACAGGAATTATGGCGGGGTGGTTATTTGCATACCGGAGACATTGGCTATATTGAGCCGTCCGGGAGTTTGCAAATTACTGACAGAATTAAAGATGTCATTAAATCCGGAGGGGAATGGATTTCATCTCTGCAGCTGGAAAATATTGTATCGGCTTGCGAGGGCGTAAATGAGGTTGCTGCGATTGGTATTCCGGATCAGCGCTGGGGCGAAAGGCCGATGCTGCTTGTGGTCAGATCATCGGAAATTACAGCGGAAGAGATTATTCTGGCTATTTCTGTTGAGGTTGAAAAGGGCCGGTTGTCCAAATGGGCCACACCCGATCGTATCGAATTTGTCGAGCAACTGGACAAAACCAGCGTTGGAAAACTGGACAAAAAATTAATGCGTGCGCGTTATGCCGTCTCAGATGTACAGGGTGGTTAAAGGCCGGCCACCCTTTACGAGCTGGATATTACATTGATGAAGTGCCGGGGGAAAGTGAGGAAAAATGACCAACAGTAACCATACCGATAAACTGGTACACGCCAAATCGCACCCGGTGGTGCGCATTAATTCAAAACGCTTTGAACAATCGCCCTACGCAGAAAAATATATTCGCGAAAATACCCTGTTTGGTTGTTATTGCAATCGGTTTTATCCGATTTCTCTGGGCGGTGATGTCGTTGAGCAGTATTGGAAGTTACGCCGCGAGGTCTTGCTGTTTGATGTGCCTGAGAAGCCGCTTGATATAAAGGGGCCCGATGCTGTTGCCTTATTGGAGCGGGTGTTTTCGCGGAATATAGGCAACCTCAAAACAGGGCGGGCTAATTACGCCATTGCCTGTACACCGCAAGGTGGCATTCAAATGGACGGTGTGATGATACGCCTGGCAGAAGACCATTTCTGGTATGTGCAGGCGAATGGTGAATTTGAATCCTGGTTGACCGCTTTTTCTGATGGCCTGGATGTCGCTGTAAGTGACCCCCGGTCACGTGTATTACAGGTTCAGGGGCCAAAGTCGCTTGATGTGCTGCATGCAGCGACCGGGGGGCAGATACCGGAAAACTTCGGATACTTTCATGCCGGAACATTTAACTTTGCCGGTCAGGCCATGCTGGTAACCCGTACCGGATGGACGGGTGAACTGGGTTTTGAGGTGTATAGCAATAAAACCACTGATCATCTCGCTTTATGGGATCATCTCATCGAAAGCGGAAAACCCTTTGGCATGCTAAACGCCGGGCTCGAGGTGATGGGCATGCGTCGTGTTGAGGCGGGCATTCTGGATTACGGTACCGATATCGATAAAAGCATGACGCCATTTGATATCGGGCTCGGGAATTTTGTTAATTTTGACAAGCCTGATTTTATTGGCCGTGAGGCTCTGCAAAAGGCAAATAAGGGGCAGCGCCTGTACGGTATTCGCTGTGCGACGGGTGTTCCGCGTGTAGGGTACGAGGTACTAGATGGCGATCAAATCGTGGGAGTAGTCAAGGTAGGTGACTGGTCGCCCACACTTAAGCTTGGTATTGCTTATGTTCTTTTTGCTGAGCATAAAACGGAACAGGACAGCTGGCTGGGTAAAACGCTAAATCTCAGAGGCGCACCCGGCGAAGCATCTGCTGGAGAACGTTTTGAAGGGGTTGTTGTCTCGTTGCCTTTTTATGATGCGCAGAAAAAAATACCCCGCGGTCTCGAAGTAGCGGATGTTTAGCAAACCGGGTGCCGGCTTAAGAGATAGCCGAACTCTGACAGACAAAAGCAACAATAAAGTCGTGGTTCAACCGATGTATGGCAAAATTCAGCAATGAATTTATCGTCACCAAACAATACTCGCAAGATTGAAACTGTGCAACTGCCCAGTGCCAGTCCGGGCACGTCACGCCAGCTCGATTTTATCCATTACGGTGTAGCAGGGAAGGGAGCAAAAGCTTATTTACAGGCTGCGTTACATGCCGATGAAATCCCCGGTTTGCTGGTTATACACAAACTCATTCGTTTATTGAATCTGGCGGATGAAAAGGGTGAAATTAGCGGGCATATCGTACTAGCGCCCATCGCAAATCCAATCGGGAACAGTCAGCATTTTCTGGGCGAGCTTGCCGGGCGCTACGACTTTTTCAACG
>JAAELZ010000207.1 GCA_024226105.1 Pseudomonadota bacterium
AGGGCGCACCGACCATGGTGGAAAGAACGCTAATTCGTCCTCCACAATCGCGTATAGGCCCGGTGACAGAGGAAGAACGTACGGCTTCGGTGAGTCGTTCTCCGATGTACGGCCGTTATGAAGAGGCGGTTAATCGTGATTCGGCCAAGGAACTGCTCAAGATTCGTGCTGATGAAAAAATGCGCCAACTGGTTGAACTTGAAGCCGAGGAACAGGCTGAGAAAGAACGGGAGGCCGAGTTGCGCGAGGCAAAAAAACCGCGAAAGAAATCCAGTGGTTATCAACGCCAGACTGCAAGTGAAGCACTCATTAAAAGCCTTGCGCGATCATTGGGTGGTGAAGGCGGGCGTTTGTTACGTGGGGTATTGGGCTCGCTTCTGGGTCGAAAATAGATGCTTCAATATATCGGTAACGTGCGCAAAATGCGCACCGAACACACAACACCCGTATCGTACAGTTTGGCCATTGGTGACGCTGTGTTGCAAATGAACGAACTGATCGGTCAGCGGCTTCATATTGAGTATGATGGCGAGATCAACTGTATAGCCTGCGGGCGCAAAACCAGTAAAAGCTTTCAGCAGGGGTATTGTTTCCCCTGTATGCGCTCTTTGCCGGAATGTGATCAATGTATTGTGCGCCCGGAATTGTGCCACTTTGATCAGGGAACCTGTCGTGATGTCGATTGGGGTTTGTTACACTGCATGCAGGATCACTATCTTTATCTCGCCAACTCATCAGGTTTAAAAATCGGTATTACACGTGGCTTGCAGGTTCCAACGCGCTGGATGGATCAGGGTGCGACGCAGGCGTTGCCAATTATCCGAGCAGACAGTCGGCTTCACGTCGGGCAGCTGGAAGTTGCTCTGAAAGCCTTTGCCAATGATCGAACAGATTGGCGCAGAATGCTCAAAGGCCCGGCTGAACCCCTGGATCTGGTGACCGAAAAATACCGCTTACTGGAGCAGGCGGAAGCAAGCCTCGGTCAACTTGATGAAAGTATTGGCTGGGAAGTAGTGCAAGATGAAAGCGTGTGCGAGTTTGAGTATCCGGTTTCTGACTACCCGGAGAAGGTGGCCAGTTTAAATCTGGATAAATTGCAGGTAGTGGAAGGTGTTTTGAAAGGTATCAAAGGCCAGTATCTGATTCTTGATTGCGGGGTAATGAATATTCGTAAATATGGCGGTTATAACCTGAAAATCAGTGCTCAGGAGCCGGGATATCATTGAATGTAAAGCTCCGTTTTCGCGCTAAGCTGGAGCAAAATTATTTAACCCGGATAATTCATGATAACACGCGCCCTCATTAGTCTATTGATTCCACAGCCAATCATCTTCAATCGACCGTACACACAGGTACGGCGCTCTATCGGATGATTTACCATAAAATCAGTATACTGCGCGATCATCGTATGAATTCATGAAATAACCGGGCTTAGTGCTAACCCTTTAAATCCCTCGCCGAAAACCTTACAATCCTGTCGCTCAATACTTCAAGGCTAAAATAGTGCCAAACTTACCTAAGACCGATAATGTACGCATTGTTTCGGTACAGCGAATCCCTGCACCGGGCGATCTGGTGAACGGAATCCCGATTACCCCCAAAGCCGCTGAAACAACGTTCAGTACGCGCCAGGCGATTCAGAATATTCTGCACGGAAAAGATGATCGTGTGGTGGTAATTTGCGGGCCGTGTTCGATTCATGATGTAGACGCTGCGCATGAATACGCCAGCAGGCTCAAGCCGCTTATTGAAAAGTATCAAAAGGAACTGGTACTGATTATGCGTGTTTATTTTGAAAAGCCCCGCACCACCATAGGCTGGAAGGGCTTGATCAATGACCCGCACCTGGACAACAGCTTCAAAATCAATGAAGGCCTTGAAAAAGCCCGGCAATTGCTGCTGGATCTGAATGATATGGGAGTACCCGCAGGTACGGAATACCTGGATATGTTATCTCCACAGTATTATTCCGATCTCATCGCCTGGGGCGCCGTGGGCGCGCGCACCACGGAAAGTCAGGGGCATCGAGAGCTGGCCTCCGGATTGTCCTGCCCGGTCGGGTTTAAAAACGGTACCGATGGAAATGTGCAGATTGCGATTGATGCGATCGGTGCGTCCTCACAGCCGCATCATTTTTTAAGCCGTACCAAAGACGATCATTCTGCAATTTATGAGACATCGGGCAATGATAGTTGCCACCTCATTCTGCGCGGTGGCACCGATGGCCCGAATTATTATCGTGAAAATGTCGATGCCGTGTGTGATCAGCTGGAAGCGGCCGGTATACGCCCACAGCTCATGATTGATTTGAGCCATGCCAATAGTCTGAAAAAACCGGATCGCCAGGTCCTGGTGGGCGAAGATATTAGCCGCCAGATTACCGATGGAGAAACCCGTATCATGGGCGTGATGATCGAGAGCCACCTGGTTGCAGGCCGCCAGGAAAATATTCCCGGACAGCCGCTGGTATACGGACAAAGCATCACCGATGCCTGTGTCAATTTTGATCAAACGGAACAGATACTGGGCACCCTGGCCGAGGCTATTCGCGCCAGACGCGATTCTCAGAGTTAACCACCTTCAATTATTACTTTTATCAAACCGGCTTCGACCGGTCTGGTATTAGTTCCCTACCTCAATACTGTAATCATGGCTAGAAGGCGCAATGATCCGGTTCAGGCGCGATCTGAATCAAACCTCTCCCACGATGGCCGGGGAGTGATAAAACTAAACGACAAGGTCTATTTTGTCGATGGTGTGCTGGCAGATGAAGAGGTGATTTTCACTCCTTTTAATAAAAAGCGCGGGCAATTTACAGGGCGACTGGAAGAACTTGTGAAAGTCGCTGCTGACCGAGTAGATCCACCGTGTGAGTATTTTGGCGTCTGCGGGGGATGTGCCTTACAACATCTGGCGCCAGCGGCACAAATAAAATTTAAAGCGCAGACCCTGAAAGAGAATATGGCTCGAATCGGTCGAGTGGAACCGAAAACCTGGCTGAAACCTTTGCAGGATGAGCTTTGGCACTATCGTCGCAAAGCACGCCCCGGGGTAAAATTTGTGCCTAAAAAAGGTGGTGTAATTATTGGCTTTCGGGAAAAAGCGAGCAGCTATCTTACCTCTTTGAAATCGTGCCTGACGCTGGACAAAAAAATTTCAGATTTGTTGCCCGCTTTGCACGACTTATTCGCCGCCTCTTCTATTTATAACCAGATTCCGCAAATAGAAGTTGCCGCCGCCGACAATGCCGTTGCGATGGTGGTTCGACATCTTGCGCCGTTTAACGCAGATGATCTTGATGCCATGGAGGCATTTGCAAAACAGCATGAGGTGCAATTATTTCTGCAGCCCGGGGGCTTGAAGACCATTCACCCGCATTTCCCTGTGTCCCCCGAACCGTTGTACTACGAACTGGCAGATTACAACTTGAAACTGGAGTTTCTGCCATCAGACTTTTTGCAGGTTAACGGCAAGGTAAACGAGAAGATGGTTGCACAGGCCATTGAATTTCTTGAGTTAAGTGAAGGAGACAGGGTGCTGGACCTTTTTTGTGGCCTGGGTAATTTCACGCTTCCACTCGCTGCCGGCGGAGCAAGCGTATTGGGTGTCGAGGGAGAGCAATCGCTGGTGGAACGTGCGCTTCATAATGCGAAAATAAACAATTTGCCTGAGGCACAGTTTAGCTGCGCTAACCTGCACCTGGATGGCGCAGAAAAAGATTTGCCTGCAAAAGGTTTTAACAAATTGCTAATTGATCCGCCGCGATCGGGTGCCGAGCTTATCGTTGAAGCCTACGTGCCGATACTGCAACCCGAACTGATTGTTTATGTTTCATGCAATCCGGCCACCCTTGCCAGGGATGCGGCGACGCTGGTGCACAAACACGGTTATGTGCTGGAAAAAGCAGGGGCGATTGATATGTTTCCACATACGGCGCATGTTGAGTCGATTGCTGTTTTCAGGAAGGGGTGAAACTATAAGCGCAAAGGCAAATCCTTAATTCCTCGTCGCCAAATAAACCCCCGCCCCCGCCATAATCGAACCGGCAACACGATTGAGCCGTCTCATTGCCTGATTGGAACGAAAAGTCCGTTTGGCGCGCCCGGCACTATAAGCGATAAGCATCAACCCTGATAGCAGGGCAAGTACGGTTAGCACGGAAGCAATGGCGATGTCTGAAAATTGCAGCGTGCTCAAATCCATAAACGTTGGCAAAAAAGCGATATAAAACAAAATCACCTTGGGGTTTGAGGCGGATATCAGTATGCCCTGAGTCAATGATGCCAGCCAGCTGTGGGGTGAGTTATCACTATCCGGCAGGGAGGTATCCACCGGAGTGGTCCACATTTTCCAGCCCAGGTAGATCAGGTACGCTGCGCCAAGCAGGCGTATCACGGTAAAGGCCGTGTTCCAGTTTTCGGCAATGGTCGCCAGACCAAAGCAGGCTAATACCAGGTAAACGATATCGCTCAATGCCATGCCGAGCGCCAGTGGGAAACAGGAGCGGGCATTGAAGGCAATGGCGCGGCCGAGCAGCGCAAACACGCCGGGGCCGGGTGTGATTCCGAAGACGAAAATGGCGACAAAAAAGGTCAAACCGCTTTCAAAGCTCATGAGATGATTATCTGTCAGATAAATTACGCAGATTATCTCACGCAGAGCGTTTTACTGGCAAAAAAAAAGGCACCCTAAGGTGCCTTTCTGAATCAACAGGAAGTTGATTACTGAGCAGGTGCCGGTGCCGGTGCCGGCGCTGCTGCAGGGCGACGATCGTAATAGCGATAACGATCACGATCACCACGACGGTAGTCATTATCCCAATCATTGTCGAAATCACCATCAAAATCGCTGTCCGCATTCATGTTGAAACCGAAGTTGCCGCTGCCACGACCGTTACCACGGCCACGATTACGGCTACGGCCGATGTAGTAGTCATCTTCGTCGATGTCACCATCGCCATCCCAATCGGTATCCCAGTCAGAATCCCAATCAGTGTCTGCGTTCATGTTGAAACCGAAGTTGCCACTACCGCTTCCGCGACCACGGCCACTGCTGTTGCTACGGCCTCTATAGTAGTCACCATCATCGTAGTAGCGACGTGGAGCGGGACGATAGTTACGCGGGCCGCCAGCAGCGCCGTCTTGAGCCTGCTGACGCTGCGAGTTGTAGTAGTACCAACGATAGAAATCATCGTCATCATCATCATCAAAGAATGGCATATTGAAGTCTGCGAAAGCAGTTGCAGAGATCAACATGGCACTCAACAAAGCAATTGCCTTACTTGTTAATTTCATAGTATTCACCATAACGTGTTGATTGGAGGTATTTCGCTTTTTTCTTAACTTGCGAACTAGCATTATATGCTGAAATACTTATATATGGCAACGCGAAGCGCCGACTAAAAGGTGATAGCTTGAGCTCTATCAAGTAATAGGTGCATATCTGAAACGGTCTATATTGTCGTTTCTTTCAGTTCTGCCAGTGATTTCGTCAGATCGTATGCGGCGCCAAATCCGGTAACGAAGGAAGCCTGTCCGGGGCTGAGTTCAAGCAGAATAAAATCAGGCAGGGTGCGTAGTATTTTGAGCGTCGAGCCGTGGCGGGCCTGCATAGCTTCGAGCAACCTCTCGTAGTGTGGCATGTCAGGGTCTATTTCTGATACCCGGCAGCTTATGGTAAGCCGTCGGCGCGCGAAGATGGTTTTGGCCTGTTGTTCATTTTCAATAAAAAACAGACTGGCCGCGCCGTTTGTCAGCGTGCTGGCGTGCTGAGCCAGGCCGCTGACGTAAATGTAGAACTTTCCTGCATCCGTAATATAAGGCGCGTAAGAGGCATGTGGCTCACCTGTTTTTGTGACGCTGCTCAGCACCACACTTGAAAAGCTGCTGATGAAGGCCAGTGCTTCGGCGACCTTCTGAGTATCGGGCTCCAGTAGTGTTTCGCTCACGATTGTCGAACCTTGTGCAGGCGTTCAAATCCGGCAGCCAGATCTGCTATCAGGTCATCGGGGTGCTCAAGTCCGATGCTTAGCCGAACGATCTGGTCCGGGTCAGTCCAGGGTTTGGCTGTGCGAAGGCTGCGCGGATCCGAGGGCAGTACCAGGCTTTCATAACCGCCCCAGCTTTCGCCGATTGAAAACAGTGCCATTCCTTCAACCATCGCGGCCAGTTCTTTATGTTCCTTTGATTTCAGAGAAAAAGAAAATAAGCCGCTGGGTGCTTTGAACTGCGCCTGAAACAATGCGTGATACGGGTTTGATTCCAGGGCCGGAAAGTGAACCGCGCTCACATCCTGGTGTGATTCCAGCCAGCGAGCGACCTGTAGTGCGGATTCGCCGTGTTGTCTGAGGCGACAGGGCAGGGTGCGTAAACCGCGCAGGGCCAGCATGGTTTCCTCCGTGCCGGGCGAATGGCCCAGCTCAATATAGCTGTTGCGTACCGCGGCCCAGTGCGGTTCGTCGGTGGTGATGATACCCATCATCAGGTCGGAATGGCCGCCGATGTATTTGGTCGCTGCCTGGACAGAAATGTTAAAGCCATTTTCGATTGCTGGATAGTTAACCGAGCTGGCCCAGGTATTGTCCAGAATGGTGACGATATCGTGTTTCGCGGCGACCGCCAAAATCGCTTGCATGTCCTGTACTTCGAGGGTCAACGAGCCGGGCGATTCCATAAAAATCACGCGGGTATTGGGCTGAATCAGAGCTTCAATATCGGCACCGGCATCCGGGCTGTAAAAGGTTGATTCGATGCCCAGGCGTTTTAGTGTTTTAGTGCAGAAATTTCGCGAAGGTGCGTAGGCGGTATCAATCATCAACACGTGATCACCTTGTGAGACGCAGCCCAGAATGGCGGTAGAGACTGCACTGAAACCGGAGGAGGTGACCATGGCGGCATACGCTCCGTCGAGCCTCGCGATCGCGTGTTCGAGTTCGCGTGTAGTTTGTGAACCGTAACGCCCGTAGCATACGCCATCAGGATTCATCTTGTTTCCCTGTCCCTGTTTGAGTGCCTCCAGGCTTGGGTAGATATAGGTTGAGCCACGCGTGCTGGGCGGGTTAACAAACCCGCTTTTCGGGTTTTCATTAAGGCTGGAATGAGCGCACAGCGTTTCGGGGTGCGTGGATTTTGACGATGGCATGGAAATACCCTGGGAGAGTGTTAATTGTTTTATATTCGGGCTACTATCACCCTTCTCCTCAGAGGCTAAATTAATCATAGGCGATGGTCAATCAAAATCAGGAAAGCAATGCCTTTTCCAGCGTTTCCATGCTGGAAATCACCGAGCATCAGCACGGCCAGCGTATTGATAATTATTTGTTTCGCCTGTTAAAGGGTGTGCCGAAAAGCCGGGTCTATAGAATTATGCGTAAGGGCGAAGTTCGGGTGAATAAATCGCGCGTAAAACCCGACTACAAATTACAAAAGGGTGATGTGCTTAGAATACCGCCGATTCGGACAACACAGGCAGAACCGGGCGAATTCCTGATTCCAGGCTGGGTTCAGGCGGCCATCGAGCAGCCGGTATTTGAGGATGAGGCCCTGGTAGTGATCAACAAACCTGCTGGCCTGGCCGTTCACGGGGGTTCAGGGATCGAATTTGGTTTGATCGAAGCGATGCGACAACTAAAACCGGACTGGCCCTTTCTGGAGCTTGTGCATCGAATCGACCGGGAGACCTCGGGCTGCATTTTGCTGGCCAAATCCCGCCCGGTGCTGAATCAGCTTCACCAGCAGTTCCGGCGCGAAGAAGGGCAGATGGAAAAGGCTTATCTGGCCATTTTAGCCGGAAAGCTTGAATCCGCGACTACGGTAAATGCGGCGCTGAAACAGACCCGCGATGGCAATGGTATGAAACGCGCCATTGTCGACAGTCAGGGCCAGGCGGCCAAAAGCACCTTCATGCCGCTGGAGTGCTATGACGATGTCAGTTACACCCGGGTACTGCTGTATACCGGCCGTATGCATCAGGCACGTGTACACGCCGCCAGCCTCGGCCTGCCGATTCTGGGTGATAAACTGTACGGTGATCGGGAGCGTAATCGCAGCGCGCGCTCAGTTGGCGTGAAGCGCTGTATGTTGCACGCGGAACGTTATCAACTAAATCATCCAGGTACCGGCAGGTTAATGCGATTTAATGCGCCTTTACCCAAAGATTTTGAGCACGTGCTTTCCAATTTAAAATCATGACAAATAGCCGCCCCGGGCCGATCAGGCTGCTTATTTTTGACTGGGATGGAACCTTGATGGATTCGGCAAATAAAATCGTTACCTGCTTTCAGGCCGCCGCACGCGACTGTGATCTGCCGGTGCCAGGTGCGGCACTGGTCGAGCAGCAGATTGGCCTGACCCTGGAGATCGCCTGGTCGAATATTTTACCGGTGCTGGGTGAACGTGCGGATCCGATTCTGGCGCAGCGTGCCAGCGATCGCTATCGGGATTACTTCCTGGAAATAGATCAGACCCCTATGCCGCTATACGATGGCGTGGTTGAGGGTATACAGCAGCTCGAAGAGAACGGTTACCTGCTGGCCATTGCCACCGGCAAGGCGCGTCGCGGCCTGGAACGCGCACTACAGGAAACCGATTTACGCAGGCATTTTGTCTACAGCCGCTGCGCCGACGAAGCCTTTTCCAAACCGCATCCTAAAATGCTGCACGACATTCTGGAGTTTTGCGGCTGCGAAGCCCACGAAGCCTTAATGGTGGGCGATACCACCTATGACATGGATATGGCGCGCCACGCAAGCATGGATAGCCTTGCAGTAAGCTATGGTGTACATAAGGAACACGTGCTTACACCGCTTGCAAGTTTGGGCTGCGCAGTAGATTTTGCCGATGTGTTATGTCGCATTGAACAGGGAAAATCATAATATGAACTTTACAAGCGGAAAACCATGGTCTTTCTATTATGGAAACCTCATCTATGTCACGACACTATTTCTGAGAGAAAGGTTACTGGCAATGGACTAAAGCGGTATCTTGAGACCCGGGTGGTTAAACTCAGAAATTGATTGCAGCTCAGCTACATAAGGTAAAATACGGCCAGTACTTTAATCACCCATCACACCCGTTATACCTTACGACCGACAAAGATGCTCATTACCCACAAAATAGCGAGAAGGATTTTTCGATATTCGGTTGATTTTCTTAATAACCAGGAAATTAGTGGATGGTGCTTTCATCGTTTGAATAAGAGCAAACCCGTCGACTTATTTTTCTTTGCAGATGGAATTAAATTGGGTGAGACAAGCGCTGGGGACTTAAGAACCGATGTCATGGATCATGATGTGCATCCAACCGGACAGTGTGGATTTAGTTTCCGCATTCCGCCTCAGTACAACATTAAAAGCTATCGTACCCTGTTTATAAAGGCAGGTAGCTGCAAGACGATTATTGCCAGCTTTCAAACCGACAAAATTCCCGAAGTTGTCGATGGAGTGCTCCCGAAAGTCCTGTTTATGCATATACCAAAGACAGCAGGAACCTCTTTCAATACCTTTGCCAAAGCTTACATTCCGCGCGAAAAAGTCATCGTGCATATTGAATCAGAGGATAAAGAGAAATATGCATCCTTTAATTCTTCGTATAACTATATTGCAGGCCACCTCCCTTTAAGAACGCTGGCTGAATATTTTGATTTATCCGCTTTTGACCTATACACAATATTACGCGAACCCTATCGGCACCTGCATTCCCATTTCAATTGGGTCAAAGCCGTTAGCCATATACCTGATTCGAGCTTTTCCCTGGAACATCCTCAGGTTGTCAGAGATATGTCGATGAATATGCAGAATATGGACCTGAGTCAGCCGGAAGTTTTGGGTGATTTTGTCCGCAACCTGGAGGGTTTCGGGCTGGATTATTTTGATAACTGCCAGACTCGATATTTTCTGGACTACAGGCCGGAACGCGTGACACTCACCCATGTAGATCAAGCGTTACAAAATCTCCAGCACTTTACGGGCATTGGAATTACTGAGCAGTATGGTGCCTTTACAAAAATGTTCTGTTACAAAATCAAGGCAAATTTCTGCGAGCAACAAAGAACATTTAATGCCTCGAAGTCTACTCTTTTGTTTGACTATAACAACCCGGAAATCAGGGAAGCGCTGCACCCGATAGTCGCAGCCGATCTCCTGCTATACGAGTATGTCCGCGCAGATATCAGTTGTGTTTAACGGGTGAGTGAGTTTCTGTCACTCTGCTATTCACTCACCGGGTGAATGCCTGCCATGCCAAACTGATTCTTTATTTCAATTCCTTAAGTCCTGTTTATAGCGATTAATTTTGAGGTAATGGGTGCCGGGTCATAGTGAAGCGCCGCACTCCCTCGTTATGACCCGGTTATTGTCCCCTGGGAATCTGTCGGACTTAACATGTTTCGTTCAAAATCCATGAATATCGAAAAACTGTGCTTATCACGATCGTCAAATGGAGCGACCATTATCCTCTCATGATAAACTCATTTTATTCGATCTCATGAATTTTGCTCCAAAACAGCTAAGTCCGACAGACGCCTAGTTAGTGAAGATCATATCGCCGCCCGGTGCCGCTGTATGACAGGCGATGCAACCTTTGGATTTGCCCTTGGCAACGCGACCGGCGAGCATCATGTTTTTCTCATTCACCTGCAGGCTTCCATCGGCTTTATATTTGGCCCAGAACCAGTTCTGGTTATCGGCGTCATATCCGTCTTCACGCTGGAACATGACCGTAACGGCTTTCAGGTATTTGGCCGGTTCTTTGGCGACCGCATCCGTTGAAACACCTTCACCGCCGAAGTTTTTCTTTACGATTACGGTGCCGGTGTGTCCGCTGACGGTCACTGAAGAGGTGGCATTGGTCAAAACGGCCCCATGAGGATGTACGCCTTTGTAGGGGGCTGAATTGTCAGCTGACGAGCCGACCAGTTTGGCAGCACCCAGGGCGCTCCATAAATCTTTAGCGTATGAAACGCTATCGGGGCCGCTAAAGGCCATTTCACCAGCTGCGGCGGACATGGAAATACTCAAGCCAATGGCTGCAATCAATGTGGTTTTTTTCATTTTAGGAATTCCTCTCGTTGTGTTGATGTTTACGTGCGTGGAGCAGGGTGTCTTTGCCTGCTGTTTAAGGGCAAACTCTCCGGGTTGAGATGCTCTACAGCGCCGGTAATATCATACAGAGCGACTCGATCGCCCTGGATAACAGGGGCCTGGACATAGCGATGGTCAAACTGCATTTGTTTTTGCAGTTTTCCGCTTTGTGTATCCAGTATCATAAGTGAGCCTGATTCAGTCAGGCTAATCAGGCTTTGCTGGTAAAGCACGTTCCAGAACAGGGCGTTGCGATGCACAGATTTTTGCCAGCGCTGGCGGCCTGTTTCGGGATCAAAAGAACTGAGCTTGCCACTCATATCCGCTGTCACCAGGTATCGGGAGTCTGATAAATAGGAAAAGGCCGGATTTTCAAGCCGGGCTTGCCAGACAGGTTCTGCCTTACCGGTTTTTAGATTTAGTCTGTAGGCGCTTAAACGGCCATCGAATGTACTGGCGACAAACCCGTTTTTAGTCTGAAACAGCGGTGCCACCAGTTCCTGTTGCAGGGCAAAGCTATCCAGGGTTTGCCCGGTTTTGCTGTCCAGTACCCAGATGGTCCGGTTTTGGCCGCCACTAATGATTTTGTTTTGATGGATAAGTGGTGGGTAAATCCAGCCGTTTGCCAGGGCTCGGGTCCAGATTATTTTTCCGGAATCAGCCTGACGCTTTTCCAGCATGCCGTCGGTACGAGCCAGGAAGACATTTTCACCGCTTATAACCGGGTAAAAATAATGCGCGTCGGAATCAGTTGATGCCCGCCAGGTTTGCCTGCCTGTGCGTAAATCATAACTGGATGAATGGGTGCTGTGGCTGACATACAGCTGAGACTGCCTGACTACAAAGCTGTCGGGATCGCTATAAAGCGAATTGTGCCAGAGGGTTTCTCCTGTTTGGGTATCTGTGCAACTTAGGTAAGGCGTATAAGCGCAATGGGCTGTATCGAAATTCTCCACCGTAGAGGCTACGGTAAATACAGCGAACGAGCCTGATGCGATTGAGGATAAAAAGCTCAACAGCAGGATATGAGCCGCTCGGAAGGAATATTGTTTTTCTCTAATACGCATGCCCCTTATGAGTGGTGCGTATTCAGAAAGTTCACAAATTTATTGCAGGGGGCCGAGTGAATTCAGTTCTTTAATGTGTTTGCCGGGACTGAAATCCGGTTCCGCGAGCGAGAGAAAGCAACAAAAACCCCGTCGTATAGACGGGGCAGCAGGAAAGCGGGGTTCTAAAATTTCCAGGGCCTAAAGCCCGGCTACGGTTTACTGCGAATTCTCAACCATATAGGCAACAACGGCTTTCAGTTCATCGTCTTTCAGCATGCTTGCGCCGCGTGGAGGCATGGCATTAAAACCATTAATCGCATGCTCGAGCAAGGTTGCTTCGCTCTGGGCAATACGCGGTGCCCAGGCTTCTTTGTCACCCAATACAGGTGAACCGGCCGCGCCGGTGCCATGACAGGCAAAACAGCTTGCCTGGTAAAGCGCGGCGGAGTCGACTGCCTGGCTTGTACTGGTAGTGTCAGCAGCAGTTTCTGTTGAGGCGGTCTCGGTACTGGTAGTGTCAGCAGCAGTTTCTGTTGAAGCGGCCTCGGTGCTGGCAGTGTCAGCAGCCTCTGTTGGGGCGGTTTCGGTAACGGTGGCTTCAGCGGGAGCGGCAGGTTCTGCTGTGGCGCCACTGATATTCAATTTCCCCACTTTTTGCACGCGACTTTGAATTTCGTCGGCATCGGAGGCAATGCTGGTGCCGGGAATCACACCCATAACGAAAAGAGAAGTGGCCATGATCAGTGTTTTGGTTTTTGCATTCATAATGAGGAAATTGGTTCGTTCAAAAAAGTGGCGCGGATTATACAACATCTGGTGTTCTGGTTTGCGTAGAATCTCCGGAACGAACCTGCAGGTTTCACCAGCGATCGTTTAGGCTATTTTGAGTTGTACAAGGCGGGCATTGAATTTCAACTCTCGACAACCCCAACGATGAACAACTACTTGAATTACTTGAAACCTGGGATCCGGATGCGGCATCTTCTCTTGAAGGCGAAAGTCATTTGGTAATACTCGCTGCCTTAGCGGAATTACTGGATCCAGACGGCGATGATCAGTTTGCGATGCTATCGTGGGACACGCTG